>CAMWLD010000008.1 GCA_947175005.1 uncultured Ruminococcus sp.
GTCTTTGGGAGTAACCATGATCCAGTCGGTGGAGTAATTGAACTTCACCTGCTCAAAAGGCTCGGAGGGAACCTCGCCGTCAATATAAATGCGACGGTTGGAGTACAGACCTCTCATTACGTCCTGTCTGCCCTTTATACCTATTTTATAGTACCCGTCCTGGGGTACGTTCATTTCCCAGGTAACAGACTGTCCCGAGGTATCCCATGTGCCGTCGCCTACGGTGTTGTACCGCTCCTTAACGGGGTGGGAGGGATTGCCCGTATGATCCTCGGTCAGATATGTACCGCGGTCATATGTGGGGAATATTGTCTGGGAATTGGTGTTCTTGTAGCTTTCGCCCTGTAATCTGATAGGCTCTGCACCGTCATTTTTGTGCAGATCATCATCGGAGGGACGCTTGTATGCCTGTGCAGGCTCATATTGGAAAAGGCTCAGATCGGCAATAGCAACAGAAGCTTTTTCCGAGGAAAGGCTTATAGTGTGCTCGCCCTCGTCCAGATAGAAGTACAGCGGTTCATTGAAAAGCCCGTCGGAATCCTTAAAAGCAGTCGTTACCCACTTAGGATCCTCCACCTGCGGGGGACGGGTCTCGTTGTCCCTCTCGTTGGGGGCGATCTCATACTTGGACTTCCATACCCTGGGGAATGAAACACGGCTTGCTGTGTCGAAAGGAATTTCGCCGTCAATAAGCACGGACATTTCCGAGGTAGTGTTGCCGCCCATAATGGGGAAATATGTCGCCTGAATGTTGTAAGCGCCTGCTGTCTCCACATTTACCTTGAAATTCAGCCTGCCGTCCTCATTGCTCCATATGACAACATTGTTTTTCCCCTCATAAGAGCCGACTTCGACCTCTGCGCCGTTTTCGCAGGAATCGTAGGTCATGGACATACCCTCGATATTTTTGGTTCGGGGCCTCGGGGCGTCAGCGATCTCGTCGTGGTAATCGCTGTAGGTCTTTTGCTTTTCGTACATGATTGTCGCTTGTCCGTCCGACTGCGAGCCGCCCGATTCATCGGCAAGCGCAGTAAAGGAGAATGAACCGAGACATACGGTCACAGCTGTAAGGCCGGACAAAAACCGTTTCAGACTGGTTTTCCTTGACAAAAGATAGACCACCTTTCGTGTGAGAATAGGTCATATTGTGTATAACGTGCACAACGTGCAAAACTTGCGCGCATAGAACACGCAACACACAACGTTCACCGCCGCATTGCAATGCAGCTGTATTGCCTTGCATGACGGTAATATTTAACCAAATGCTGCTTCAATTATGTATTTTTATGATCTGCATTTGGCGAAAAAATATGAACCCGTATAATAATTATAACAATTATACAAAGACTTGTCAAGTAATTGCAGAATTTTTTGTGTATATTTTCACGCTAATATTTTGGTAATTTGTCACAAAATTTTCAAAGCGCTATTGTTGCATTCTACAGGCTGTATAATTAAAATGACATAATACGAGGAATTATGATATGTTTTTTAGACAATATGTACAACAGAAAATAAACACTAAAAATATTTGATCCCACATCAATTTCATAAAGTTCATACAATAGACTTTTTTAATAAAAAGAAATGGACAGACATTGATCCGCCCACTTCTTAAAAACATATTACGTGATAAACCGCAATGCACAATATAGCCGCCAAAGCTCATCCATATCATTTGTCTTAAATTGTTGGGTATTCGCTTTGTGAAAAAATTTCATTCTACATTCTTATCTGTATTTACACATTGCAAATACATAAATTCACTATGATACGAATAAGTACATTGAAACTCATATAAACCTCATCTTTAAGAATGCGGACAGGTTTTATCCCTTTTCAAAACTATCAATAGCCATATAACACTAAAAGACTGCCCGCATTTCTGCGGGCAGTCTATAAACCTTTTAGGAATTAACCCTTAAAGTCATGTATGACTTATGATTAGCCTCTCTTCTTAGCAACAACTGCTGCTGCTGCGAGAGCTACAGGGATAACAGCCAGTGCAACGGGTGCGTTGCCGGTCTTAGGAGAGGAAACGGGAGCTACAGGAGTAGCCTCAGTTACAGGAGCCTCAGTTACTACTACAGGCTCAGTATCTACTACTACAGGATCGTCGATCGTGTCAACAGGATCAATAACAATCTCGTCACCGCCATCATCGATCTCGTCGCCGTCATCAAGAGCACCTGCGCCGGGCTCAACCTCGTCAGTCTCAAGGTTACCAACGGTAACGGTGAGAGAATCCCAGTACCAATCTACAGGAGTGTAGAGAAGCATCTTGGTGAGGAATGTCTTAGCCTCTGTTACCTTGCCCTCGTCGGTGATAGTGAACCAGTCGAAGGACAGGGTGTCAGAACCCCAGTTGAACTTGTCGGTATCGGACAGCTGCATTGTGAGGCCGCTGTTTACAACGATAGCACCAGTGAAGAGGTTCTGTGCCCATGCAGAGCTGTAGGAACCATACATATCGAACTCGGTAGAGCCCATGAGGCTGTAGGAGTTGTCAAGGTTAGTGTAGAGGTGCTGACCAAAGGTAGGATTGTACCAGTCATACTGGCATACCTGATAACCATAAGCACGGTCAACATCGAGAGCCCAACCGGTGAAGAGAGCGGTCTTAGCAGTTGCTACATAGCCATTGTAGCTCTTGAACTCGAATACTACGTTCTCGTTGTTAGCGATAGCGTCGTTCAGAACTGCTACAGGGTTGGTGTAGTACTTACCGCCAGCCTTACGCTCAACAAGAGCCTGAGTAACGTTAGCAGGATTGTTAAGAGAAGACTTCAGAGGATAGATCTTCTCGGAGTTAGCGCCTGCAGTGAAGGAACCAACAGCGAGAGGCTGAGGTGTGCCCAAAATACCAGCATGTGAAACGTTGGTATTAGCAGCAAAATCATTAGCGCCGAGGTTGGTCTCCTTTGTGGTATCAAGACCCAGGATAGCGTTGATGTAAGCAGAAATGTTTGTGCTGCCCAGCCAGCCAAGACCAGGATAAGCATTTTCATCGGGATTCATCCATGCAGAAGTAGGATCGTTAACAATAATTGTAGGAAGCTCGTATGTGAGCTTTACATAACCCTGCTGGAAGGAATATGCATATGCGGAAGAAGTCTGACCCAAAGTTTCGTTGTTGAAACCGCTTATAACGAGCGTGTCAGCTGCAGCTGTAGCAGCGCTGCCAACAGTATCGAGATACAGTTTAACGCCTGTTCCGTCAAGCTTGTAAGGTGTGAAGCCGTTAAGAGTGTACTGATCCTTCTGATTCTGATCACTGATATCGGAATCATAAAGCTTACGGGTGATAGTTGTCTGCGGAGCATCTGTGATCAAGTTCTTCAGAGAAGTGAAAGAAACCTCAACATCCTTCAGATCCCAATCTGCACCTATCGAGTGTGCCAGAGTTACATACTGACCCGATGCGTCAAACTCAATGTAAGGGCCCTTTGCATCTGTGTTTGCAAGATTAAAGCCATAGTCAGAAGCACCGTTTACAAAGTTGAGAACCAGCTGGAGCTTACCCTTGGTATCGTTCTTTACCTCAACATACTTCTTGAGGTCATAAGTAAGAGAGATGGAATCCTGATCAGCGGAAACCATAGTAGCCATTGCAGATACGGCCATTGCGCCAGCCATTACGCCGGCAATTGTCTTTTTCATGTTCATGAAAAAAATCCTCCTTGTTTTGTTTTGGTTTTCTTTATTTATTTCCAAATTTTCATGGAAATCAATAATTGATGGTGATCGCAGCAAACTGCTGTTCACTGTATCACGATTTGATTATACCACACATTCGGGTTTCTGTCAATGTACAAACTCGCCAAACTTACAATCGCATTTTTAGCCCTAATGTACACATTTTCACCAAAAGCCTTTGAAAAATCGGTTTTCGGCGGTTCAAAACCCGCTTTATCTCAAAAGCGCACCAACTACCCGAGGGGGTGACCGCTGCGCTTCATCTGCGGTATGATTATACTATACATCATTTTTCGAGAAAAAGCAATAGGCAAAATAGACAAACCTAAATATATTTTTTATTTTTTTTAAGAGCGTTTTCACAAACTAATGGAAAATTATGGGAAAATTGGGTGTGCAACGGATAAAATTTGTGTGTCGTTATTCCCAAATTGGCGGGCTTTTGTTTAAATTGGCAAAATTTTCCAATTGTTTTTGGCGGCATTTTCCGAGGCTCGGTTTATACTATAATAGTATAAATAAAATGTCTTGACAAATTGAGAATGAGGGTGTATAATAATAAGCAGAGAGAAATCTTAACTCTGTTAGGTTCACAGCCTCACAAAATTTGAGCCCCCCGCAGTCGTGTACGGGGGGCTCTGAGTTTTGGCCTGCGTATCATTTGCTTGCAGGTCAACGCTCAAGGCTATTCATCGCCGTGTCTGTCTAACCATTTGCATATGTAGTACGATACTACTTTTGCCATGACAGATATTATAAACTCTGTTATATTCACAGTGCTCACCCTCCTTTCCCCGCCGGATTTCTCCTTGAAGGTTCAGAGTTGGCGACAAGTCTATTATACCGTATATGGCGAATTTTGTTAAGGAAGATCGTAAATTCTCGGAGAAATTTTCAAAAAACGCTTGACAACGCCGAAGAATTGCTGTATAATATAATCAGACGGCTGGAGTTCCATCACTCACCTCCCCCCCTTGCCGGACCCCCATCCGGCATATGAGTAACCCCAAGCTTCAGCCGTTCATAAAAAATCCCCAAAAGCCAATGCTTTCGGGGATTTTTTATATACATTCATCAATAATTAGCTCTTATATTCTGAACCGCCGCAGTCATGACCTCCAGCCGTGCCCGGTCTCTGTATTCCGGGCGGGCAAGGTAGTTTACAGCCTGTTCGCAAAGGGTCACGAAAAATTCGCCGCGTCCTTCCAGCTTGAAGTTTGCAAAGCCCATTTCGCTGTACTTGCCGTAAATATCCTCGGGCGAAAGCCGAAGAGGACTGTCCACGCTGTCGTAAAGACGGATACGCTGAGTGGGACATTCCCAGTCGTTGCAGCCGTTTTTCTTGTACCATTCCGCATTGAGGGTCTCAAAGTGGCTTTTTTTCGTAAGCCGCAGCTGCGCTTTTCCGATCTCATCATAATGCTCCCTCCTGCGGGGACAAGCGGGTATGCACACTGCATTTGAGAGTATCTCGCACCTTGCCCGCTCCTCGGGAGTCAGCTTTTCCAGCTCCTCAAACTTATCGTTGAAATTATAGTCCAGCACCACAAGGCTGTAATCCTTTTTAAGCTCCTCCTTCACACCCTCAATGTCCTTGATACATTTGCAGGTGGAAGAGGTTATTTTCATTTTCGGGTGAGTCTGTCTTATATATTTTTCCAATACAGGGGACAGAACTATTACCTCATTCATACCGTTGTCGGCAATGTCCAAAACTGCATTGCATTCCTTGTCGTCCAAATGCTCCTCGGTAATAAAAGGATTGGTAAATGTAAGTCTGTAAGGTATCTCTCTGCTGTTGTAGGCGTCCAGCTGCGCCTTTACCCTTTCTAAAGATAAAGGGCCGAACATGACCCGCCCGCCGTTCCAGATAAGGGGCCAGCAGCCGAAGTATGAAGCTATCTCCCCTCTGAAATATTCCGGATGTTTTTTCATAACATCCGGCAGGGCCACATATAAGCTTATGCAGCTTGTCGCCTCGGGCAGATGAAATCTCGGTGTGGTTTTTTCTGACATTTTTACACATTCCTCTCCTTTGATATTATATATTAAACAGCGCCTCGGCATTTTCCGCCGTAAGCTTTGCCATATTTTCGGGGCTCTCCCCATAGCATTCCGCCAAAACGCCCAAGGTATACGGCAACATTCCGCTGTCGCACCGCCGTCCCCGAAGCGGCTCGGGAGACATATAAGGGCAGTCGGTCTCGCAAAGCAGACGGTCTTTCGGAATGACCTCCAGCGCACGCCTTGCCTTTTTCGCATTCTTAAAGGTGACCGCTCCCGTAAATCCGATATACATTCCCAAAGCGATGACCTCTTTTGCTATCTCCGCCGACCCGCCGAAGCAGTGCATTACGCCTTTCGGGCGGTATTTGCGGAGAAGCTCCATAGTGTCCTCCCATGCGTCACGGGAATGGATTATCACAGGCATGGAAAAATCGTCCGCAAGCTTGAGCTGCTCCTCAAAAGCGCGCTTCTGCAATTTGCGGTCGTGGTTTTCGTAATGGTAATCAAGCCCTATTTCCCCAATAGCAACGCACTTGGGAAACTCCGCAAGCTGCCTGATAACATCAAGCTGCCTCCACTCGTCCGCAGCGTCCGGGTGAAGCCCCGAGGAAAAATATATCCTCTCATATTTTTCCGCCAGCGCTTTTGAGCTTTTCGACCCCTCCACCGAGCAGCCCACATTGATTATCTTGTCAATGGGCGAGGTCTCCGAGAAAAGGCTGTCAAGCAGTTCATCCCTGTCGCTGTCAAAGGCAGAGTCGTCATAATGGGCGTGAGAATCTATGATACGCATAATAATTATCCTTGTTTTTTCTTATTTTCGTGGGATTTTTTCGGTTTCTTCCTTACCGAAAAACCGAAATCGCCCAGCTTTCTTCCCAGTGCAAAATATTCGCCGTGAGAATATGCCATAAGCCCCGCCTGCCCGAAATTTATCTTGCCCTTGCTGTCAATATACCGCTCGTCCACCGTTACCCCCGTAATATCGGCAATAAACATAATATGGCTGCCAAGCTCGATCTCCCTTGTGACCTTGCATTCAAGGGCGGCGGGAGACTGCCCTATAACAGCACAGTCCACGGTCTCGGCAGGCAAAAGGGTAAATTTGCATTTTTTCGCCTTGTCGGTCTTGCTGCCGCTTTTCATGCCGCAAAAGTCCGTTTCCCACGCCATTTTCGAGGTGGTAAGGTTCATGACGAATTCGCCCCTTTCCCGAATTATCCCGCAGGAAAAGCGCTCGGGCCGCACGGAAACATAAGCCATAGGCGGGCGGGTATTGACTATGCCCGTCCACGCGGCAGTCATTATATTGTCGCGCCCCTCGGGGCTTCGGCAGGTTATGAGCATTGCGGGCAATGGCGCAGCAAGTGCCGACCCTTTAAAAAATTTACGGCTCAAAACTGCTGCTCCATAAGCTTATGCATATCGGCAATAATGCTCTGTACATCGGCATTTTCATACCTTGCCCCCAGCCATATCTCATGAGCCGCAGCCGCCTGCCATACCAGCATAGCCATGCCGCCGCAGCGGGGAATGTCCGATTTTTCGGCGATCTGCAAAAGCCTTGTCTTTTCGGGGTTGTAGATAACGTCAAACACAAAGCTGCTGTTTTTGACGGTCTCTTCCGTAACGGGACAAGCGTCCACCTTGGGGAACATTCCCACGGGAGAGGCATTTATAAGGGTGTCGAATTTCCCGGAAATTTCATTGGGGTGCACCATGGTGATGTTATTATTATAGCCGTTTTTCGCAGCATATTCCCTTACAGGCTCAACAGTGTCCTCAAAGCCCTCGGGAACGGAAATTGTAAGGTCTGCCCCCGCCCGCACACATTCAATAGCGATCATACGTCCGACGCCGCCGCAGCCGCACTGGAGCACCTTTCCGCTCAAGCTTCCTCCTGCCGCCTCAATGGAGCGCAGGAAACCGTCGCAGTCGGTGTTATAGCCGATGTGTCTGCCGTCTTTACTCACAACGCAGTTTACCGAATGATACCTCTCGGCGGAATCCGCCAGCTCGTCGATATGCTCTATAATATTGACCTTGTGGGGAATGGTGATGTTAAAGCCGTCCAAAGCCAAAAGGTTTGCAACATTATCACCCAAAGTCTCGTATTCCATAAGCTCATAAGTAAAATCATTCACGCCGTCCAGTTCAAAAAGCCTTTGATGAATGGGCGGGGACATAGTGTGCTTTAAGGGAAAGCCTAAAAGTCCGTATTTTTTCATAAAAAAATCATTCCTTTTATTTATTTTGATGAGCCGACCGGTATCTTTTCATCGGTATCGGGGCTGTTTTCAGTCCATTTTTGTGCGCATTGCTCAAGGTATAAAAAATCAAAGCACCTTTTTGAAATATAATCGTCGGGCTTTTCATACTTGCGCTTATAAAGGATCTGTGCATTCCGTTCAATGGGAAGCTTGTTTATTTCCTGCAATTCATATTGAAGCAAACGGATATACTTACTTTTATCCTTTTCGGAAGCAAATCGAACAAAGCTGTCTATCTCGGAATATTCAAGATCGCTAAGCTCCTTATCGGGAACAGGAAACATATAATTTAAATTGACACAGGAAATAAGGCGGCCGTCTATATATATCTTCTGAAAGTCAAGGGAATTTTTCATTTTATAATGTCTGGGCTTCGGAGATGTTACCTGTGTTACATAAACCAGCCTGCCGACCCTGAACAATTCGCCGAAAAAGGGTTTGTATTTATCCTTGCCGTAATCGGTGTACGGGATACGGGGTTCGTAATTATTGCGCAGAAAATCCGTATATTCTTCGTCCAGTATTTTCCACTTTATCATTTTGCACGCTCCCCTCAAATAAAAAGGCCGTACAAATGCCGGCCTTTTTTTACTATTAAAACGATTTTAGACGGATTCGTAACCCCTATTAAAACGATTTTAGACGGATTCGTAACCCCTATTAAAACGATTTTAGACGGATTCGTAACCCCTATTAAAAGAGTTATTCTTTTAACCACATATATTATATCACATTTGGGTAAATTATTCAATATGCAAACCCTACAAAATCGGTAATTTGTTTTTGTAGATATTCACAAATCCAATTTTAGCCTCTGTCGCCCAAAGGCACGTACTTCCTCTCCTTGCTCACATTCTTATAAGCAGGGCGGATTATCCTCTTGCTCGTCATAGCCTCCTCAAAGCGGTGAGCGCACCAGCCCGGCATTCTGGAAACCGCAAACAACGGCGTGAACAGCTCCTGCGGAATACCCAGCATTTTGTAAACAAAGCCCGAATACATATCCACATTTGCGCACATCTGCTTGGTTTTCCCCGTCACCTCAAGGAAAAGCTCGGGAGTCAGCCGCTCTATTGTTTCAAGCAAACGGAACTCCGCCTCGAATTCGCTGCCGACAGCCATTTTCCGTGCATTGTCCTTTATAATTACGGCCCTCGGGTCGGAAAGGGTGTAAACAGCGTGACCCATACCGTAAATAAGTCCGCTGCCGTCTCCCGCCTCCTTGCGCAGTATCTTCCGCAGGAAATCGGCAACTTCGCCCTCGTCCTCCCAGTTTTTAACATTTTCCTTAACACAGTCCTGCATTTCGGTAACTTTAAGGTTAGCGCCGCCGTGGCGGGGGCCTTTAAGCGAACCGATCGCCGCAGAATATGCGGAGTAGGGGTCTGTGCCCGAGCTTGTAAGAACACGGCAGGTAAAGGTGGAGTTGTTTCCGCCGCCATGCTCCGCATGAAGCATAAGGCAAACGTCCAGCAAATGCGCTTCCTCGGGAGTATACTGCCTGTCGGGGCGCAAAAGGGAGAGAATGGTCTCCGCTGTGGAAAGCCCCGGTATAAGCTGGTGCATGAACATGGTCTTATGGTCGTAATATCTCTGCTTTACATGATACGCCGCCACCATTATTTCGGGCATTTTGGCAATTATCGAAACCGCCGTGTCCACCTCATGTCCGGGGGAACAGCTGTCGGGGTCGTCATCATAGGAATAAAGCGCCAGCACCGACCGAGCCATTTTGTTCATGATATTTTTTGAGGGGGCTTTAAGTATCATATCCTCGAAAAAGCCGAAAGGCAGCTCTCTGTGCTCGTCAAGGGTATTCCGCAGGAAAGTCAGCTGCTCCGCCGTGGGCAGCTCGCCCCCTAAAAGCAGATACACTATTTCCTCATAGCCGAAACGGTTTTCCCGGACAGCATTCTCCACCAGATCGGTAATGCTGTAGCCGCGGAACACCAGCCGCCCCTCGTCGGGGTATTTTTCCCCCTCATTGAGCACATATCCGTGAACGTTGCATATATTCGTGACCCCTGCCAGAACTCCCGAACCGTCGGCATTACGTAAACCGCGCTTAACGCCGAACCTGTCATATAAAGAGGGGTCTATACTGTTATTATCCTTATACGCCGTATACAAATCATTTTTTTCCATTTATAAAACACCACCGAAAACAGTTGACATAAAGTCAACCTACCAAATTTAAACATCTTGCTTCCTGCCTCTTAGCGGCACTCCCAAAAGCCCCCGGAAACAAGGGCTTGAAAGCCTCTTGCTTCCTGCCTCCTGCCTCTCCGCGTACCCCCAAGCTCCAAACAAACAAAAGCGAAAGAACGTACCCCCAAATACCAAACAAACTAACACTCCGTCAGCACAAACATATCATATATGGCTCTGATAGCCGTTTCAAAATCCTCTTCCTCAACGCCTATGATAATGTTAAGCTCGGAAGAACCCTGGTCGATCATCTTCACATTTACACGGGCATGAGCCAGCGCACTGAAAAGCCTGCCCGCAGTGCCTCGCGCCTTGCGCATACTTCTGCCCACTACCGCAATGAGAGCGAGATTGTTTTCTATCTCCATTTTGTCGGGGTGGCAGCGGAAGGTTATCTCGTCCAGCACCGCCTTTTCCTTGCCCACAAGAGCGTCCGAGCTTACTATAATGCTCATAGTGTCAATACCCGAGGGCATATGCTCAAAGCACATATTGTTCTTCTCCAGCGCACGCAGAACGTTCTTGCCGAAGCCTACCTCGGAGTTCATCATGTCCTTTTCTATCTGAATTACCGAAAAGCCCTTCTTGCCTGCAATTCCCGTTATAGTGTAGCGGCTGGTCTCGGCTGTGTCGGAAACTATGAGAGTGCCCTTGTCCTCGGGGCGGTTGGTGTTCCTTATATTAATGGGAATGCCAGCCTTGCGCACGGGGAAAATAGCGTCCTCATGCAATACCCCCGCTCCCATGTAGGCAAGCTCACGCAGCTCCCTGTAGGTAATTGTGGTAATATTTCTCGGGTGGTCAACGATCCTCGGGTCCGCTATCATAAAGCCGCTGACATCCGTCCAGTTCTCGTAAATAACGGCGTTTACGGCATTTGCCACAATAGAGCCCGTAATATCCGAGCCGCCTCTGGAGAATGTCTTTATGGTATCGTTGGGCATAGAGCCGTAAAACCCGGGAATAACGGCGTTTTCACACTTTTCAAGTCTGGGCACCAGCCTCTCCCTTGTAGCCTCCAGGTCAAAAGCGCCCTGCTCGTCAAAGCGGATAAATCCCGCAGGGTCGATAAACTCGAACCCAAGGAGCTTTGCCAGGATTATCGAGTTAAGATATTCCCCTCTGCTTGCGGCATAGTCACGTCCCGCCCTGTGGGCAAAGGCATTTTTTATCCCCGCAAATTCGCTGTCCAGGGACATATCCAGTCCCAGTTCTCTGATTATCCCGTTGAACCGCTCCTCAATGGCGGCAAATGCGTCATCGAAGCTTTCGCCTCTGGCGGCGGTATCGTAGCAGCTGTAGAGCATATCGGTGACCTTCATATCTCCCGAAAAGCGTTTGCCGGGAGCGCTTGCCACCACAAACCGTCTCTCGGGCTCTGCACGGACAATATCCGCAGCTTTCCTAAGCTGACCTGCGTCGGCAAGAGAGCTTCCGCCAAACTTTACTACCTTTGTTTCCATAAAAATCTCTCCGTAAATAATTTATTGGTACTGTCAATTTAATTGACAAATCAGAAACAGTACCCGTTGACTGCATACACCTATACATATTATAATTATACCTTTTTTTCCAAATTTATTCAATTGCCATATAAACCAAATTTTTTCCCCATTTGGCTGTCCTTTTGTAGAATACTGCTGTATTTGGGGTATGGACAAGGAGAAAAATTCCATTTAAATATATTCCAGCTTTGTTCATTAAACAAGCTTCTTTGTTATTTATGCACATTTTTTTGCAAAGCATTTGTTTAGAATGCCGAATTCCCATAATAACTATTGACTTTCAAGCAAAAATGTGGAATAATATAATTGTCAACATCTTACCGAACAGGTAAGAATATTAAAATAGATTATTTTCGCAAGAGGCGGTATGATATATGGCTAATTTAGAAATCACGAAGCACCCCGGCGAATTGTTACTTGCAGAAATAAATGAAAAATCCATGACCCAAAAGGAGCTTGCCATACGCACAAATGTATCGGAAAAACATATTTCCACGGTTATCAACGGCACAAAGGAAATTTCAGCTTCATTCGCCCGCAGGCTCGATATTGCACTGGGAGCCAAAAGCGGCACATGGGCTGAACGCCAAGCCGAATACGACCGATACAAAGCAAAAATCGAAGAGGAAAACGGCATTACCGACGAAGAATTGTCCATTCTTAAATCAATGAAAGATGTTGTTGATTACTTCTTAAAAATAGGGATTATGCACAATCACTGCGGTGATGTTGAAAAAGTCATTCAACTTCGTCAAATCCTTTGTGTAATCAACTTAGATCTTGTGCCTTTAATTACATATAATGCCGCTTACCGTGCACAGATAAAAACGAGCACGAGTATTGACCCGTATATTCTCTTTGCTTGGCAGAGAATGTGTGAAATACTCACCGAAAATGTCAATATAAATAAATCATTTGACAGCGGAAAGCTTTACGACTGTATTCCCAAAATAAAAGAACTGCTCTTTGAAAATGACCCTAACATAATGGTGCAGCAGCTTAAAAAACTGTTTGCAGATTGCGGTGTTGCCTTTGAGGTAGTTCAACACTTCCGTGGTGCGCCTGTTCAAGGCTTTATCAAGCAAACTTCAAATGATAAGGTTATTTTATGCTTGACAATCCGAGGAAAAAAAGCCGATAAATTTTGGTTCAGCCTGTTCCACGAAGTCGGACATCTGCTTAACGGTGACTTAAACGCCCGTTTCGTTGACTTTGACTCTCTTTCGGGCAGTATGGAAACAAAGGCAGATATTTTCGCCCGTGATACGCTTATTGAGCCCAATTTATATAAGCAGTTTGTTTCTTCGGGCAAATATCACAGCCTTGAAGAAATCAAGAAATTTTCACGATATGCAAAAGTGCCCCATTGGATTACAATCGGCAGACTGCATAATGATGAGTGGCTCGATTGGAGCTATTTTGCAAACGAAGCTCCAAGCTATACTTGGGCAAAATGACCAAATCAATATATGGTATTTACCATTTTGGAATAATCAATATATTGAAAAATAATTTTATGAAAGGCGGAGATGCCATTGATTGTATACCCCCATGACAAAGGAAAACGCACCGGCAAGTTGCTGGTAACAACAAGCCTGTGCGTTTGGAATTATGAAATAATTCATAACTGTGACAAGTTAATTATATCATATTATCCGTCCTTTGTCAATTGTTATTATTTACAAATAATTTTTGATAGGTGCACAGCGCCAAGGAAGGAGATAATTATGACATCTTTAAAGATGAGAACTGACCCTCTTTTTATGAGGAACAATTTTAATACAAGCGGAAAATGGGAAATTCCTACAATCATAAAACAGGATATGCCTATTGATAATATATCGCTTATAGCATACTCGGACACAAAAGCCAACGACAGACCCGAAAACACAAGGCACGGCGTTCACTTTTTTATTGATGATTACCGCTTTAAAGGAATTTATGACAATCCTCGGAAGTCTCTTTCAAAATTATCACAATATGCTTTTCTTCTGACACCCGATTATTCTACATACTCGGATATGAGCCTTTGGCGGCAAATGGAAAGTGTTGCGCATAGCCGTTGGGTGGGAGCATATTGGCAAAGCCATGGTTTAAATGTTATTCCCACTGTAACATGGAGCACTGCATTAAGCTACAGCTTTTGCTTTGACGGAATAGAACATAATTCCATTGTTGCTGTAGGTATGATCGGCTGTAGAAAGGCAAAATCAGCATTTCTCCGAGGATATAATACCATGCTTGAGAAAATAGAGCCTCCCTCAGTAATATGCTTCGGCACTCCATTTAAAGAAATGACAGGAAATATTATTGCTGTGGATTACCGTTCATCACGAAAGGCGGTGAGATGATATGGGTGGAAGAGGAACTTTTGCTGCCGGAAATAATGTAGAATATAAATATGAAACTGTTGGAAAAATTGAGGGGGTTAAGGTACTATACGGAAAAGAAGGTAGTGGACTTCATGATTTACCTTCTGAAGCCCATTCATCCAATATGTATATCAAACTTCATAAAGACGGAACGTTAAATATGCTGCGAATATACGACAATGAACATTATCTGACAACAGAAATAGCATATCATCCTGAACCTGATCTGACAGGAAATAGAAAACCTGTATTACACATACATTATTATGACCGTAACTTCAAGCGAACTGATGCAGCTTATTTATCAAAATCCATTTTTGATAAATATGAAAAATATCTTATAGGGAGGACATGGTATGATTGATGGCAAAGCAAGTACATTTATTGAAAATCTTTACTTTGAAGATAATATTGTCATCTACCGTGATGAAAAATTTTATTTTAACGGTTGTCAAACGAAATGGGACTCGGACGGCAAAATAAAATCGGTTCGTCTTGAGGTTTACAATCTGACAAAAGACGAAACCGTTTTGTCAATTGTTAAGCCGTCCGATAAAGAGTGCATTGAAGCCTTTGAAAACGCCCCCTTATGGAACGGCAGAACTTTTTGGGAAGCAGAGGCAGAAATGCTTTGGGTAGATGAATAAAAAGCACTGCAAAAGGTCACATAATAATTAATGTATCCGCATTCCCGAAAATTTCCGGGAATGCGTTTCTTGCCTCTTGCTTCTTAGTTCTCTTGCTTCCAATTGGTAACAACTACAAAAAATATCAAGTAAAATTTGTGCAATGTGCGGAATACTCAAAAAAGCAAAATGGGTACTTGAAAAAAATTTACAGATGTGCTATAATATAATGTGGTAGACTGAAAACCGTATTATGAGCGGGTTTCGGATCAGTATATAGGAAAGGACGGACAAAAATGGGCAAAAACATTATCCTGTACGGTCCTCCGGGCACAGGTAAAACATACAACTCGGTAAACTATGCGCTGTCGATAATCTACAACATTCCCATAGATGTGGTAATGAAGAAGGATTACAACGCCATGCTTGACCGCTACAACGAACTGAAAAACAGCTTCGGGCAGATAGAATTCACCACCTTCCACCAGTCCATGGGGTATGAGGAATTTATTGAGGGTATCAAGCCCGTATTCCTCGAGACCATGAACGAGAGAGGCGAGAGAACGAGAAAAAAGGAAATGGTCTATGTTGTTGACAAGGGCATTTTCCGTGAATTCTGCCAGAAGGCCGCAGAACACCCCGACGAGCGTTATGTTTTCATTATAGATGAGATCAACAGAGGCAATATCTCGAAGATCTTCGGTGAGCTTATTACGGTCATTGAGCCGTCAAAGCGTCTGGGCGAGCAGGAAGAGGTAAAGGTAAGACTGGCTTATTCACAGGAGCCCTTCGGCGTGCCCTCAAATGTTTACATAGTGGGAACGATGAACACTGCCGACCGTTCCATTGCCCTGCTTGACACGGCTATCCGCCGCCGTTTCGACTTTGTGGAAATGCTGCCGAGACCCGACCTGTTCCATGACACATTTGTGGAGGGAGTAAGCGTGGAAGAGCTGCTGGCGACCATAAACAAGCGTGTGGAAATTCTCTGCGACAGGGAGCACACCATAGGTCATGCTTATTTTATGGGTCTCAAGACCGAGCCTACTGTGGCAAAGCTGGGAGCTATATTCAAAAACTCCATAGTTCCCCTTTTGCAGGAATATTTCTACGGGGACTATCAGAAAATGCGCTGGGTGCTGGGCGACTACAACAAAGAGCCTGAGGAGCAGTTTGTCAAGGCTCTTGCCATTGACTACAAGAAAACCTTCGGCGAGAATGTGGAGCTTTTCCTTGATGTGGACGATACCTATGAGATAAACGACGCAGCGTTCTGGAATATTGAAGCTTATAAAAAATTACTCTGATAAAGTCGGGCTTTTATTGCTTTTTATCGGGAGTTCTTTAAACGGCAAACGAAAGCGGTGAGTTCTGTTTGGGAAAACGTGATAGATACAAAATAACCGCGTCCCAGTTTTTTACTATAGCGGGTTCGAGCGAAAGGGAGAACGGTGTTCCCCTGCCCGAAGAGCTGTTCTGTATGCTGGAGGATTTCTGCCTGGATAAGAAAATGCCCGACCCCAGGGGCATAAACAGCTATATGCTCTCCCCCGAGGGCGAGGGGAATGAACGCATTCTGCGGGCGGGAGGCTACGTTGGGGCAATGGTATTCAAGGACGGCACTCAGGTAGAGCTGCTGCCCATGCTTACCGCCAAGGACAGGCAAGGAAACGAGCTGTCCAACAAGCGTATACTCCTTAATATGCTAAAGTCCATGAGGACTATTCCTCTTACGAACTACAACCTTAACAGCAGGGCGGCGGAAAATCTTAATATTTTCGAGACCTTTATCCTTGCGTTTATAAACGAGGTCTACGGGATAGTCAAAAACGGCTTGAAGCAGTGCTACACGCCTTATGAAAATAATGAGAATTTCCTGAAAGGGAAAGTAATATATGCCAAGCACGCCACGAAAAATTTCGCCCACAAGGATAAATTTTACGTGCAGTATGATGTGTTCACCATAAACAGGGCGGAAAACAGGCTTATTAAATCCACGCTGAAATATCTGAAAAATATCACATCCTCCGCAAGAAGCCGCAACAGGCTGGAATCGCTGATAGCGAATTTTGACGGGGTGGATTATTCCACGAATTATGCGGGGGACTTTGCGGCGACTGTTATAGACAGAAGTATGCAGGGGTACAGGAACGCTCTGCGGTGGGCGGAGATATTTTTGCTGAGCCGCTATGTTACGGTGACTACGGGGCGTAATGTTGCTTATGCGGTAATATTCACCACGGGAGAACTGTTTGACAGCTACACGGTTTACAGCCTCGGAAAAATGCTGGACAACCAGCGCTTTAAAGCGGAGATACAGAAAAAGCATTACCCCATGCTCAACAAGCCCATGCCCCGTGACAGTGCGCAGGCGCTGGCTGTAATGACCATGCGGGAAACGGGAATGCGTGTGGTTTTCGACTCCAAATGGCAGGAGCTTAATGCCAACGACCCAAACTGCGGTATTTATCAGACGGATATTTACGATTTGTATAATTTACTGGAAATGTACAGATCGGATAACGTTTGCTACATATATCCCTTGGCGGGTGAGCTTGGGGAGGACAGACGTGAGATTTGTTTTAAAAATGAGGACGGTGTGCTGGGCAGAGTTTGCTTTGTGGATATAGGCGATATGGAGGGCAGTCTGCTGAGCGTGCTGGAGCATATTTTCGGAAATCTGACCATTTCCAAGAATATAAGCAAAAACAGATAGCGGCAAAGGATTCATACGCCTGCCGATAATTTCCCCGGCTCTTTTTCGGAAAGGGTCGGGGAGTTTCATTGAATTTGTTATGAATAATTTACCCGCGCATTTAAAATTACACAAGACGTATTGACAAACATTTGTAAATCCTGTATAATATAAAAAAGGATGGTGTTAAAATGTCCGATCAAGAACTTTGCACGCAATACGAGCTGATCGTAACGTTATTAAAAAGTGACAAACAGGATAAAGTAATAGAAATTCTTGAGGACGCTATTGAGCGTATTAAGGGCACATCCAACAAAGACAGTAAGGAATCGGCTAACAGCTGATCGGTGTAATGCCGTGGTTATAAAGGTGTAAAGCTTATTTCAAGGCTTTGCACCTTTTTATTAGCTTTTCCGCATTATTGATAAGGGGGCGAATTTATGAACGCAGCTACAAAGCTTTTCCGCTGCCGTGATCCTTTTGACACGGAAAATACAAACGGACTGTTTTTCGAGGCAATGAGGGACAATCTGGCTTTTCAATATGAAAACTGCCCCGAGTACAGGCAGATACTCCAAAGCAGGGGATTTTCCCCGGAGGATATGCGCTGTTATGAGGACACCCCAAATATACCGCCTCTGCCTACGCTGTTTCTGAAAAAACATCATCTTCGGAGTATGTCTGAAGAGAAATGCCTCATAACCGCCACATCTT
>CAMWLD010000009.1 GCA_947175005.1 uncultured Ruminococcus sp.
ATCATGAACGGCAGTTTCCCCGATGAAAAATTTGCGGGTTCGCTAAAAAAAGTCCTTTCGCTTGCCGAAAACACAAGCGGTCATTACAATAAAACCATTGAAAAAAATCTTGCCGCTTCCCTTATTTTTTGGTGTTCCGCACTGCTGCCCACAGCATTGTCGGGCAGGGGTAAATTTATTTGTTCGGGAAATATCCGCCAAAAGGAATATCTTTTCTGCTGTCTTGCATTTTTCTACGGATATGATGTGATGATATTGCTGCCGGAAGGCGATCTTTCACTGCCCTCGGGGCTTCTTGATATTTCAAGTATCGTCACCCTTGGAGAATGCAGGAATACAGCCGTTCCCGAGTATTCCCGGGAGAATGTCTCCGCGGGAAATGCTTATGAGAATTATCACGTGAATTTGAGTCATCCGAGCCGCCGTCCCGTAAGTGCACAGCAAACAGGAGCAAATATCCGCGGAAATATTAATGCAGTCAATTCCGTAAATTTACACGATAATTCTTCGGAAAATTATCATGTAAATTTAGATCACCCGAAACGCCGTCCGATAAATTCACAGCAAAATTTACAACATAATAACGGGAATATTACGGGAAGCGCTGCCCCGAAAAATGTACCGTCGGAGCCTGCCCGTCCCGACCGTGTACATACAGCGCCGCAGCATAACAGTGTAAATATTCGGACAGATATTTCACGGCAGGAATCCCTGCGCCGCCCGGAGCTTACCTTTGAAGAACTGGCGCAGCTGGCGGAGTCGGTGGTCATGATAGAGACCGAGGACTCCCTTGGAAATGTCACGGGCAGCGGCTCGGGAGTGGTAATAGACAGCAGGGGATATATCCTAACCAACTGCCATGTGGCGTGCCAAAGCAAAGCATACCGTGTGCGCATGGAAAACGACAACTGCATTTACCGCACCGACCGTCTTTTAAAATATCACCCCAACAACGACCTGGCGGTAATACGGATAGACAGACCCATGAAGCCCCTTAAAATATACAGCGGACAAAAAGAGCTTGTGCGCGGGCAGAAAGTGGTGGCTATAGGCAGTCCCCATGGGCTGTTCAACTCGGTTTCCGACGGGATAATCTCGGGACTTCGCGTCATAGATGATGTGGACATGATCCAGTTCACCGCCCCCATTTCGGGAGGAAGCTCGGGGGGAGCGCTGCTGAATATGTACGGCGAGATCATAGGGATATGCACCGCCTCGCTGCGGGATTCCCAAAATATCAACATCGCCGTCAGCTATAAGCAGCTGATACCTTTTTGTCAAGGCTTTATTTCGGCAGACAGCCGATAATTATTTTTACATATTTTTGATTTATTTGAGGAACAGTATTTTATGTCCTCTTACTTCTAACCTTTAAAAAGGAGCAGACCTATGCAGTCGGATAACAACAGCTTTACTTCTTGTAAGGCTCTTGATGATCTTCTGAACAAGCCCGATAATGTTAAGAACGGCGCCCCGAATTTTAAGGGCAGCTTTGTCAGGCTGACCCTGTATAATCCCGATATTGACCGCTTTATTGAGCGTTATTATAAGCTTTGCCGCAGGTGCGGCGGAGTATTTGAAAATAAGCTTGCAAACCCCTCGGCCGAGGAGACCGCCCATAGTTTGGCGGCTTTAAAGGGAAATTTTTCTCCCTCCGAGGCTTATATTTCGGGCTGCCTTAAAAATGCGCTTTCCCTTGAAGGAATTCTTTGCGGCAGACTTGCGGAGGAAATTTCCCGCTGCCTTTGCGATACCGAAAAAAAGGGTATGAACGATAATATCCGCAAAAATGTTTTTGTAAAATTTCTTTGCTGGCTGAAAAAATATTTTGAAGCTTCTCTTTCGGCAATACCCCGGGGAGAGACCCCTAAGCTGCTGTATTTTGCAGACCCGGGCAAGCATGATCTCTGGCTGCTTGGCGTGCTTTCAAAATGCGGCTTTGATGTGCTGCTTATTTTAAGGGACGAGGCTGCCTATAACGCTGCCGACCCTACAGGGGCATTGTCTGTAAAAGCGGAACCGGGCGGTATAAGCTTTCCCAAGGATTATTCCCTTGATAAATTCAAAAGCTATTATGACAGCTGCGACAGGCTTATTGCGGATTTTTCACGTGATGTAAAAACCGAGATTATCCCCAACGTATGGCTTAGCGGTGAGCTTTTAAAGGACATTGAACGCTCTCCCGAAAGCAGAGGAAGCATTTGCAATAATGCAGGAAGCAGGATATTCACCCTTTACGGCAGAATAAATGGAGCAGAGGATAAAAACGCCTACCTTGCGGAGCTGTACAATATGTACCTGCGGCTAAAGGCACAGCGGCGTGTGCTGGTGATAGACGAGGGAATAAAGCCTCCCTCAAATGATGAGATAGCCGCTGTCCGCAGAGGGAATTACAGCGATGTTTTTTCCCTTATAAAGGATCTGTCGAAAAATATCGTTCATTCCTCCGCACAGCTGCAAGGCCTTATGAGAAAGGCTTTCGGGGAGGTCATGCTGGAGTATTTCGAGAACAAAAAGGACGTGCGCCGCGCACTGGCAAAGGCGGTTTATCTGCTTTGCTGGCTGAAGCGTTACCAGTTCGAGCTTTTTTCCGGCTGGAAAGCCCCCGAAACTGCCGTCCTGCTTTTTATGGGCGGCTGCAAGGACGGCAAGGAATCGCTGTTTTTAAAGCTTATTTCCCGTCTGCCTGCGGACGTGCTGATCTTTGCTCCCGATCTTGAAAAAAAATGCGCGCTCCATGACCCGAGGCTTTTTGAGCGCAATTTTGTGAATTCCTTTCCCGTGCAGAAATTCCCGCGGGATGAGGCCGCTTTGCAAATGGGCACTGTCGCCTTTTACGCCGAGCGTGAGCTGGACGGTATGCTTTACAATGACACGGGACTTTACCGCAATCAGCAGTTCACCAAAGCAAATTCCCTGCGCCTGCGGAGCACCTATGAGGAAATAGCCCTTTTGTGGAACGAAGAAGTCAAGTACCGCCCCAATTTTACCGCTTCGGGAGGCACGGCGGTCATTCCCGTTATTGCCGCAAAAATTTCGGGAGTAAAGGACAAGGACGTTAAAAATTACTGGGACAATATCTACGATCTTATCACCGAGGACACGGCTGTTATAGCCAATTCTCCTATTATTTCCGAGAAATATCCCGGCAGCGCGGGCCATATTGTTGACCGAAGCGGCAGGCTGCAAATTCGTGATATAAAGCAAAATTCCGCTTACCGCTACGGCTTTTTAAGCGAAGAACGTCAGGACTATATTCTGGAAAAAATAAAGCTGCTGATCGAAGCTTCTCCACTTACTCCCGCCGAGACCGCTGCGGTAGGATTGTCCCTTAGCAGCGAGCTTTTGCGGGTGATACAGAAATTTGACTTCACGGGAAAAAATCCCAAGCTTATCTACATCAACACCACCGAGACCGTGATAACTCCCGAAGACAGCGTTATAACAGCGCTGCTCGGTCTGCTTGGCTTTGACGTGCTCTATTTCCTGCCCACTGGATACCGCTGCGCAGAAAGCTATTTGAAGCCGGGTGCGATAGAGGAGCATAAGATAGGGGAGTATATGTTTGACCTTGCCGTTCCCGATTTTAAAAATTACCGCCGCACAAAGCGGAAAGGTTCTATTTTTGACAGGTTTTTTAAGTGAACAAAAATATCGGAAATAAAAAAATAGCCTGCTCGGTCACGATTGCTGTGAACCGTCGGGTCTGACGGCATAAAAAACGACAGCCTAACCGTATGTGATATATCGGTTCGGCTGTCGTTTTTTATGTGTAAAATTATTCTTATTCCTTGCAGCAGACGTTTATTTAAAAGGCTTATACCTGCCGTGAATTTTTTGACCCGAGATATATTCTTTTCCCTACAGCCTCGCAGGCAAAATATGCAGCGCCCACCGAAAGGACATCCTTTATCAGAAAGGGAGCGGACACCGCCCAAAAGCTGCTCCAAAATCCGCCGCCGTTTATAGCCGACCATTGAAGTATGCCGCATATATGGCAAGCTGCCATTCCGAGAACACCCAAGGCAATTGCCGCAGAATGAGAGAACCAAACCCGCCGGTAACCCTCCGGCTTGCCCGAAGCAAGCCATTTTCCCGCCGTCGTTCCCGCTCCGCACAAAAATGCCATAGGTATAAATCCCCAAATAAATCCCCCCGACTGTCCTACGACCGAGCCGAAGCCCCCGTGAAATCCCGCAAAAACAGGCGCTCCCGCCGCCCCCAGCAGCATATACACCGCCATGGAGACCGCCCCTTTTTTCGCTCCCAGCATATACCCCACCAGCGCCGCCCCAAAGGTTTGCAGCGTCACGGGCACGCCTCCGGGCAATGGCAGTGATATTTGTGACAGCACCGACATTACCGCCGCAAACAGCGCAATATAGGCGATGTCACGGGTCTCAAATTTTGATACATTGTTTTTCAAGGTGATCGCTTCTTTCCGTTTTGCTTAATTCTTTAATCATTATAGCACGTTAAATCAAATTTGTCAACCGATTTTATTGTATTAGTATACAATTATCCGCGCTTTTACAATTAATATTTATTTTAAAACGTCATTGTCAAGGTGATTTCCCTAAACATAGCCATTTTAGCATAAATGCTCAACTCACAGGAATGTCAACCTGATTTGCATATAAAGTTGTCAATCTGCATAAAATTCAGAATAACAGGGGATCATAACACTTTTATAGAATATTTCGGGAAAAAATTAAATTTTTAAAAAGATTTTTCCAAACCCCTTTACAAAGATAAAATAATGTGATATAATGGTAATGTTATCGAGGTGTGGCTCAGTTTGGTAGAGCGCTTCGTTCGGGACGAAGAGGCCGTGGGTTCGAGTCCCGTCACCTCGACTTAAATATCCGCAAGCGGAAAATGCTTGCGGATATTTTTATTTTCAATTTGCTTGCAATTCATTCCTTCATCGTCAGGTCAGCCACTCGCCTGTACAGCGAAAAAACTAACCGATAAAGCTATGGACTTTATCCGTCCGCTATGATATAATATTATCACCGGGAGGGATGAATATGGATAAAACAGTTATAAATTTAAGACTTGCCGAATTAAGGCGTGCAAAGCATATCACGCAAACCGAGCTTGCGGAAAAGATCGGGACAACATTTCAGACGATAAGCAAATGGGAAAACGGCATAACCATGCCCGATATAACCATGCTTCCTGTGCTGGCGGACTATTTTGATATTTCCGTTGACGAGCTGCTTGGGCTTAAACCGCTGAAAGACGATGTTTATTTATCGGAGGAAACCGATTCGGAGGATTTTTGGGATAAGCATTCGGAATATATTATGCGTTCAAGAGCCGAAAGCTGGAATGACGATTATCTCGGATTTCTTATCCGTGAAGTCTGGAAGATAGAAAGTAAAGTAAGCGTCCTTGACTGCGGCTGCGGCTACGGATATTTTGCCCCCATACTGATGAAGCACCTGCCCGAGGGCAGCAGCTATACGGGTGTGGATTTTTCACAGGCAATGACCGAGCAGGCTCAAAGGCTGATAAACAATCACAATTTAAGCGGCAGGATAATCAAATGCGATTTCCTCCAAAGTGATTTCAAAGGTATGTTTGATGTTGTTATCTGCCAGTCTGTTCTGCGGCATATCGGAAATTCAAGGGCATTTATAAGCAAAATGGCGGAGGCTGCCGCAGAGGGCGGGCTTATTGTATGCATTGATACAAACCGTGAGCTGGAATGCAGCGGACTGTATATTGACGGAATGGATTACGGAGAGCTCTGCGACCGCAGCGGTGCCATAAAGCACTGGAGATCGGAGCTTGAAAATTCCGCCAGGGATTATGCTGCCGCTATGCGAAGCGCTTATATAATGCGTGAACTGAACCTTTCGGATATTGATATCCGAATGAACGACAGGGTGGCGTTTGTATGCCCCGAACAGGAAAATTACAGCGAAAGACTGGAGGACTTTATTGCCTCAAAAAGCCTGTGGTATTCCGATGAGGGCGAGGCGGTGGAAAGGCTTGTCAATCACGGCATGACAAGAAGCGAAGCAGAGGCTTATGTCGGGAAACCGGGCAAAATTTGCGAATACCTGAAAAGCAACGCAGGCAGCGCAGCCTTTACGCAGTTTAAAGGAAAAACGATCACATTCGGCAGGAAAGGAAGGGAATGAATATGGATAATTACAGCTTATCTGTGGGAGTTATAGTGATAAATGATAATATGGTCTTACTGGTAAAGCACAATTACGGCAGCGCAAACGGAAAATATTTAAATCCGGGCGGCTACCTAAAGGAGGGAGAATTGCCCGAGGAAGCCGCAATACGTGAGGTGTTTGAGGAAACAAAAGTAAAAATCGCTCCCGTTGGAATGATAGCCCTCCGCTGCCGCAGCAATGAATGGTATCTGGTATTCAAAGCCAATTACGTTGACGGCGAGCCTGAGGCAAATCCCTCCGAAAACAGTGACGCAGTGTTTATGGATATAGCCGAGGCACTGGCAAACCCTATTGTAACGGATACGGCAAAATCCCTTATCCGTGCGGCAGCGGCAAATAAAATTATTCCCTCTGTGGATTGCCGTAAAAATCGTGTAATCTATTCGGTCGATAATATTGAATAAGGTATATGCAGAACATATTTATAACTTTTTATCAATTCCGCAAACGTGGAAATGTTTTTGCTCTTTTCATATGATACAATAAAGATATCCCGGGAAAGGAGGACTGTTATGCAGAACGCAGACGTTATAAGATCCGGCATTGCTTACATCGAGCAGAATCTGAAAACCGATATTACACCCGAAGAACTGGCGCAGGCGGCAGGCTATTCCCTGTGGCATTATCAGCATTTGTTTGCCAAGGTCACAGGCGTGTCACTGGCGGCTTATATTACCAGACGTCGGCTTGACCGTGCGCTGGAGGAAATATGCGCAAAGCGCAAGGCAGTGGACGTCAGCCTGGAATACGGGTTCGATACCTATGTGGGATTTTACAAAGCATTTTTGCGAATGTACGGCTGTTCTCCGAAAAAATATCTGTCCCTTTACGGGGCGCATAGATCTGTATCGGAGGTATCAAATATGTTCACAGAAAAGGAATTGCGGAATATACTGACAAATTGGGACATACCGCAGGATATGGCGATCAATGACGTAAAGATCGTCGACGACACACAAGCGGCGGACAACGTATGGCAGATAGGAAAGGACTATTTCCTGAAAACAGAGGACAGGGCTGCGCTGCTGCGGAACATTCGTGTGGCAAAAGCGATCGCAGAGTACGGTTTGGAGGCGGCAGTGCCCGTGCCCACAAAAAATGGCGGTGACTTTACGGACGACGCCAACAATTTTGTGCTGCTGCGCAGAATAAAGGGCGAACCGCTTCCCAAAGCCGACCGCTTCGGAGACCGCTGCGAAGAATTCGGGCATAAATACGGACAAAGCATTGCCCGACTCCACAAAGCGCTGGCTGCGGTGGAAAATGACATCAAGCCCTATGAGCAGAATTTATTTGCGCACGTGACCGAATGGGCGCTGCCAGAAGTGCAGAAGCAGAATATCCAGTGGAATATGGGCATACCCGAAAGCTTTTTTGAGGATTACATCAAAAATTTCGGCGCACTTTTTGAAAAGCTGCCCAAGCAGCTTATTCACCGTGACCCTAATCCCTGCAATATTTTGTTTGACGGAGAGGAGGTCAGCGGCTTTATCGACTTTGATCTTAGCGAACGGAACGTGCGTTTATGGGATCCCTGCTACTGTGCCACGGGAATACTAAGCGAACAGCGTAACGTGGAAAATGCCTATGACAAATTCCCCGCTATACTGAAAGCCGTTCTCCACGGCTATGACAGCGTAAACCCGCTGACAACGGAGGAAAAGCAGGCGGTCTACTATGTTATCTGTTCTATTCAGATGATCTGCGTGGCTTACTTTGAGGGCATTAACGAATATAAAGACCTGGCAAAGATAAATCGAGAAATGCTGCTGTACATTATAGACCAAAAGGACACTATCAATAAAATTTTTTAAGCGGCATTTTTTATATGACAACAGCCCCCTCCGAATGTTAAATCCGGAGGGGGCTGTTTATCTATTTACATACATTCCTCGTATTGTGTAATGGGATTGCAATGTCAGGCATTATCAAGCACATGGCATACATAAGAACCGCTCGCATATTCGTATAAAAAAATGTACTCACCGTATGCCTCAACAGCTTGAATGTTATCATGACCGCTCATATACGCCGTAAGATTTCCGCCGTCAAGGTCTATACCGAACGCATGGTATTCTATTGGAGACAGTTTTTCTATATGCATTTCCACAAAATAGATCCTGTCATTGCATACCGCTATATCTATGGCATTGGTTTCATATATCTTCCCGACCTCCGTGCCGTCATAATTCATCGAAAAAATCCCCTTGTCATTGCAGAAGTACACTTTGCCGTTATAAACATATACGCCCTTCGCACTGTTTTCGGAAATACAGCAAATATCGCTGCCGTCACGTTTCATGCTGTATATCAGACCGTCGCCGCCCCTATAAATTATTTTGTTATTGACAGCGCATATGTAGACCATTACAATGTTGTTTATTTCCACGGTTTTTCCGTCATCGGGATCCATTATTACGGTATGCACGTCATATGCCTCGCTGTAGTTTGTATAGCATATAAGCAGTTTGCCGTCAAAAGCGGCTATGGATATTATATACCGTTCATCCCCCGAGAAGATCAATGTTTCCTCTGTACCGTCCATATTCATCCGATAAATACCGTCTGCGGAATCTATGTACAGCTTTTCATTTGCAATACAAAGCCCATCGGTATCTCTGCTGCTGATCTTTTTGCTGCCGCAGTATATCCCGTCATCTTCGCAGTAATAATATGTATCCTTATATCCCGCCGCAAACGATTCTGACGAAAAATCATATGCCTTACTGTCAAGCATTTTAGCCTTATACTGCTTTGCCGCATTGTTTACGGTTTTTACCGCTGTTACCGTGTACTTACCGTTATATTCGGAATTTGCAACGGTTATGTTGATATCCGTACCGTCTGTTTCGGCAAGCTTTTTATATTTTCCGCTTTGAGGATCAATGCGGTAAACAATGTATTTTTCAGCCCCCTTGACCTCATTCCAGCAAAGATATTTGTCACGGTAAAAATCCGTATCGCTTCTGCAACAGCCTTTCCCTTTTGACTTTATCAGAACCCCGGACGGCAGAGCTTTTAATTCAACAGTGTCTTGCACATTAGCATAACCGTCATCAAAATTCAACTTTAACGAGTAATACGTGTCATCGTCGGAGCGTTTCTCCCGCCGGCTGAAAATTATGCAGTCATTGACTGCTTCAACGCAGCGGGCAAGCTGATCATCGGAGATTTGGTCATCAATTGTTATTTCTGATATACGTCCGTTCTCACCGTATATCAAAACATTACTGCAATAATATTCCTTCGGCTCTCCGTAGGATATTTTATTTCCCTCTATATACGGAATATAAATATGCCCTCTGTCTTTATATACACCATAGCATTCATGTTCAAACCCGTCGATCAGCTTCTCTGTTTCCGAGCCGTCGGTTTTTGTTCTGAATGCACCGCCTTTTTGGGAATTGTTAAAGTAATATACCCATTCTCCCAAAACCTCAATATCATAAGCGGTCTGCATACTAAGTCTTTTCATACCCGAGCCGTCTTTTTTTATTTTATACAATCTGCCCACGTCATTAGTGTTTGAATAGTATATCCACTCATTTTCGTAAGCACTGCATTTTATTCCCATTGTCCCGCAGAATAATATCAGGACTGTCAATATAATGCTTATCTTTTTTATCATGATGAACCTCCCTTTGAATTACCGTCGCAAAATCTTGCTTCCTGCCTCCATTAAACATATCCCATGGTTTTCATTAGGAATATCCAAAAGGTAAGGGTTACCGAGGAAAGCAGCGTGGTAGCGGCGATCACTCCCGAGGTCAGCACCCCGTCATTGTTCATATTTTTAGCCATTATGTAGCAGGAAGGAGTGGTGGGAGAACCGAGCATTATCACCAGCGCCAGCATGGCCTCACCTCTGAAACCGAGAGCCGCCGCAATCGGCAGGAACACCCCCGGCAGTGCAAGCAGCTTGACAGCGCAGCAAACAGCCGTGGGCTTTATCTTTTTCAGCGCTTCGCTGCCGTCAAAGCTTGCCCCTATAACTATCAGCGACAGGGAAGTGGCAATTACGGCAAGGTTGTCAAGGGTTTTTCCTATAACGCCTATGACAAGCCCGCCCACAGCGTTTTCGCTTACAGCGGAAACTATCCCCGTGGCATTCACCGCAGAACCTATGCACCCCGCAATTATCCCCAGTATTATGGGGTTTCTGATTATCCCCGCAGCCGCCTTTTTCAGCTTGCCCTTTTTGTCCTTGTCCTCCGCAGCCCCTCTTGCCTCAAAGGTCAGCACCGTCACCGCAAAAATGTTGTACAAGGGCACGCACCCTATGATTATCATAGGCATAAGTCCCGTCCTGCCGTAAATATTCATCATAAACGCAAAGCCCATGACCGCCACCGAGCTGCGGTAAGCCGCCTGAACAAACGCCCCGATAATACTTTTATCCTTGATAAACAGCCTTGCGCATATCCATATCACCGCAAAGGCAGCGCAGGTTATAGCCCCGCTGTACAACACCAGCGAAAGGTCAAACCCCGCCGCAAGGTCAGTCCCCGCCATATCCCCGAATATCATCAGCGGCAGACAGACATTGAATATAAACTTGTTTGCAGCCGAAATAAATCCCTCGTTGAACATATGCAGTCGGTTCAGCAGGTAACCCGCCACTATCACCGCAAACACAGGCAGCGTTGCATTCAGGCTGTAAATGAGATTTTCCGTAAAATCGCTTCCTTTCGGAATTTAAAAAGCAGGAAGCAGGAAACAGGCTCTTATGAAAAGCCCGTATATTCCTGCATCCTGCCTCCGATCATTCTGCTTCCTTTAGGCTTTATCTCTGCCGTAAATGTGGTATCCTCCGCCCTCGGAGTCCGTCACACTCTCCAGCGCCTTGAATGCGTCGCCGTAAAGGGTGGCAAACCGCTTCTCGCTGTATTTGGTGGAGGCTGCGCCTATGTTGCAGCTTATGCTGAAATTGCCGTAGCTGTAGCTCATGCCCTTCATTATCTCCGCAATGCGGTCGTCGCCTCCGCAGGGAATGAATATCATAAAGTTGTTTTCGTCTATCCTTGCGGCAATGTCCTCTGTGCCGATAAGTCCCGTAAGCTTCTTAGCGGTTATCTTTAACACTGCGTCACGGAAGAAATGAGTAAGCTTGCCGCTGCCCACAGTCCTTAGCTTTGTAAGACTAACCATTGCAAGCATATAATCCTTTTCGGGATTTTCCTCCATAATTTCGGCAATGCGGGATTTGGCATAACGCACGCTGTACAGCCCCGTCAGCGGATCGTGGTTGGAAATGTCCCCAACGTCAATGCTGCTGCTGTTGGCAGAGGATTCGTCAATGACCTTGCCCACCGCTCCGATGTATCTCATATTGCTCCCGCCCGACCATATCGAGCGGCAGATTATCTTGTATGGCTTTGTCTGCCCGTCCAGATTAAGCTCGCAGCCGTATTCCACCACAGGATCGTCCGGAGTGGTGCTGTGGATAAGGGCGGACATTTCATTTATATGGTCAATGGAGAATATCTCCAGCACCTTTTCATTCTTTTTCGGGTCAATGACATTTTCCTGCAAGCCCAGCTTTTCTGCGCTCCATTTGGGCAGCGTAAGCACCGAGGGATCGTCAACATAATCAAACTGTATCTCTCTGGAAATGGAGGAAAGGAACTGATACTTCACCCTTTCCATATCCAGCATTCCCGTCATCTGCTCCGAGAAGCTTATCTCATTGGATTTGAGCATGGTCTCGGTGATCTCTTGAACGTCCTGCCTGCTTTTGCTGGCGTTGGAGCCTGTGGTAAGCTCCTCGCGAAGCTGACTTGCAACTTCCTTGAGGCACTCCAAGATCATGGGATTGAATGCGCCGCACTCGCCCCCCAGGATCATTTCCATAGCCTTTTCATGGGTGAAAGCCTTTTTATAAACACGCTCGCTTGTAAGTGCGTCGTAAACGTCGGCAACGGAAACCACCTGCGCGGACAAGGGGATAGCGTCCCCCACAAGTCCGTCGGGATAGCCCCTGCCGTCATACCTCTCATGGTGCCAGCGGCAGATCTCGTAGGAGGTCTTGACTATCGGCTCGTCCTTGAAGGGCAGGTCTGCAAGCATATCCGCACCCATCATGGAGTGCTTTTTCATAATGGCAAATTCCTCATTGGTGAGCTTGCCGGGCTTGTTGAGCACTTCATCGGGTATCATTATCTTGCCTATATCGTGCAAAGCCGAAGCAAGGCTTATCATGGAAATATCCGCCCTTGTCAGCTTTATGTTTTCATATTTCGCCACAAGCCTTGTAAGTATTGTTTCCGTAATGGTGCGCACGTGCAGCACGTGCATTCCGCTTTCGCCGTTTCTGAACTCAACAATGTGGCTTAGAATGGTCACCATCATGCTGTTGTTCTTTTCCTTTTCATATATCTGGTCAGCAACCAGAGAAACAAGCTTGCGCTGATTTGCGTAAAGCTTGATTGTGTTTATTACCCTCCTGCGCACGGAAATAGCGTCAAAGGGGCGGCGGATATAGTCGGTAACGCCCATGTCATAGGCGCGCTCTATGTAATTTGCCGAATTTTCCACCGAGATCATTATTACAGGCAGATTTTCTATCCAGTGATACTGGTTCATGATGTTCAGCACATCAAAGCCGTCCATTTCGGGCATTACCATATCCAGCATCACAAGGGAAAATTCCGAGCTCATTTTTTTAAGCAGCTCCACAGCCTTAGCGCCGTTTTCGGCATGGACGACGTCATAATCGTCCTCCAGAATGTCCTCGAGAATAAGACGGTTCATTTCGGAGTCGTCAACTATCAGAATTTTTTCCTTTCTCACAGACGGCGAAAAGTCGCTCATTTCACTCTCTCCATTTCTTTATAAATTTTCGGAAAAATAGCATTTATCGGGACTGACCTGTTATCAGTCTGCCTCCAGCATACCCGTGGCGGAAACGATCTTTTCATATTCCTCGCCGACCCTGTCGGAAAGGTCAGCCGCACGGTCAGCGTCATCACACTCGCCGCCCCTTAGCATTTCCGCAAGCTCCGAGCTTACCTCAAAAAGCTTACTGAATCCCAGGTTCTGTGAAATACCTTTAAGTGTGTGGGCAGCCCTGAACGCCTCGGGGTAGTCCTTGTCACGCAGAGTAGTCAGGAGCGTGTCATAGCTGCTGTCCGCAGCAAATTTCGACACATACTTGACAATGCGATCCTCCTTCATCAGGCGGCGCAGCACATCGTCATAATCGCCCTCGATCACATTGTAGAATTCTTTGATATTCATAATATTACCACCGTTCTTCAAGGGATAAACCACCGGATACACCTATCCTGCGTATAACGCATTTCATGAACTCGGACAGCTCCTGTGTATCCAAGGTTATTCATATTTAATTATAACTTATTTTTATATATGCAATATGAACTTTTTTATGTATTTTTGTAAATAAAGACATGGAGCCATTCCGAAAAAAGTATATCTGCGAGCTGTAAAGCAGCCTCACTTTAAAGATAATGATCATTATTGCTGGTAAAAACAAATACACGGTTACTAATATCCTTTTCCGATTCCGATGACCGTGCTCTCATATCTAAAGCAGGTATGCTGTTTTCATCCTCGAAAACAACAATGTGTTCTGTAAACCCTCCTTTGCTGCTCCTGTAAACAACACGCTTCTCACCATAGATATCAATAAATGCATAACCTTCGTAAACATTGTCAAACAACTTATCTCTGAATTCCTGCATATCGCCCTCGGCCTCTATGTATATGGCGCTCCCGCCCCCGACTGCATTTTCGGAACCCAGCATACTTATGTACATATCGGATAATTCCAATAATTCATCAAGGTTGTTTTCAGCAAAATCGCATAACTTATTGAAACTTTCTTCTTTAACTTCATCTCTTATTCTTGCTTCCTCACCCATACGATCGAAATATTCTTGTGTTCCTTTAATTAGAAGGAGCGAATAAGCAACCCACAAAACGATTATAACAGCAGCAATAGTTTTAAATGCAAGGAAAACGTATTTCATAATTATCACCTGTTTACCTTATAGAATAATGCTCCTTTTCATATTTCTATTTTACCATATTTTTTCCGTCTTGTAAAGAGTTTTGCAGGATACCGTTAAAAATTTTTGAAAATCCGCCGACTTGCAAACTCCTGCCTCCTGCTTCCTGTTTTCTTGCTTCCCGCAACACCATGCGCACAGCCGCCAAAAACAAAAGAAAGCAAGAATCCGCAAATCCAACTCACTTGCAAATTCTTGCCTCTTGCTTCTTATTTTTCTTGCCTCTTGCTTCTTATTTTTTTTGCCTCTTGCAGCGAATTCCTGCTTCCTGCTTTCTATTTTCCTGCCTCTTGCAGCGCCCTGTCCGTTTCCCTTATTTCCGCCCTGCGTATCTTGCCGCTGATAGTTTTGGGCAGTTCATCGGCGAACTCCACTATCCTCGGGTACTTGTAGGGAGCGGTGTTGGTCTTGACATACTCCTGAAGCTCTTTTTTAAGGTCCTCGTTTCCTCTGTCCCTGTAGCCTGCGGTAAGCACCACAGTCGCCTTTACTATCTGCCCTCTTATGGGGTCGGGCACGGCTGTCACCGCCACCTCCAGCACCGCAGGGTGCTCCATAAGTATGGACTCTATTTCAAAAGGCCCTACACGGTATCCGGAGGATTTTATAATGTCGTCAATGCGCCCCACATACCAGAAATATCCGTCCTCGTCCTTGTAGGCAGTGTCCCCCGTGTGGTAAAGCCCGTAGGCAAAGGCACGCTCGTTTTCCTCATCATTTTTGTAATAGCATTTCAGAATGCCGTTGTTAACTCCGGGCTTCAGCTTTATGCATATCTCGCCCGTTATTCCCGTGGGAACTTCATTTCCCTCCGTGTCCGCAACGATCACATCAAACATGGGCATAGCCCTGCCCATAGAACCCGAGCGGCTTTCGCTGCCCACAGGGTTGCCGATAAGCAGCACGCTTTCCGTCTGCCCGAAGCCCTCCATGAGACTTAAACCGGTGTATTCCTTGAAGCGGTTGTAAACCTCCGCATTAAGAGCCTCTCCCGCAGTGGTTGCATACTGCAAAGAGGATATATCATACCCCTCCATGCCCTCTTTAATGAAAAATCTGTACATGGTAGGAGGGCAGCAAAGGCTCGTGACCTTGTATTTTTCAATGACACCCAACACGTCCGAGGGCACAAAGCGGGTAAAATCGTAGCTCATAATGGTGCACCCCAGCGCCATTTGTCCGTAGACCTTCCCCCAGAAGAACTTGCCCCAGCCGCTTTCGGAAATGGTAAGGTGCAGACTGTCCTTGTTAAGGTTCTGCCAGTGCTTTGCGGTAGGCAAATGAGACATACCGTATCTGTGGGAATGCATTATCATTTTGGGGTAAGCGGTAGTGCCCGAGGAAAAGAACATAAGACTGTCATCATCAACGCTGTTAGGTATCCTTTCCATAACGTCCGGGTGCTTTTCCATTTCCCTGTCAAAGCTTATCCAGCCGTCCCTGCAACCGTTTGCGCAGAGCATTAAGGTAATGTCGCACTCTTCTGCCGCAAGCTCGATATTTTCGCACACATCTCCCTCGCAGGTAGCTATCACCGCATGGATATCCCCCGCGTTGAAGCGGTAAACATAGTCCTTCTTTTTAAGCTGATTGGTGGCGGGAACAAGTATCGCACCGATCTTTTCCAGCGCAAAAATAACCACCCACATCTGCCAGTGGCGCTTCAGCACGGTCATGACCTTGTCGCCCTTTTTGAGCCCCAACGCAAGGAGCATATTCGCCGTGCGGTTCGACAGCCTCGACAGCTCGCCGTAGCTTAGTGCACGTTCATCTCCATGCTCGTTGCACCAAAGCAGCCCCCGCCTGTCAGGCTCGATCTCGGCCAGCTTGTCGATAATGTCATAGGCATAGTTGAAGCTTTCGGGCAGATGCAGTTCAAACCGCTTTATTACGCCGGTTTCATCAAATTCCTCTTCAACATATTGCTGGTGGACTTCTTCTATCAACATAATAGTGTACCTCCGTTTAACAAGCATTTCTTCGGGTGACTCCGCATACGGCGTTATCTCAAAGCCCTGCGGAGCATTTAAAGCGGTTCGGCCGCGCTTTGTGTATGTGCTGCATTAATGTGTTAAAATAAATGCAAAATAACTGTCTGCTATGCAATTGCTGTCATATCTTTTAACTTTCTATAAGTATTATTTCCGATTTTTTCCATTTTAATCATATAAAGTAACATATCTTATTGTCACCATTATATATTATCACATTTTTTTGGAGAATTTTACCACTTTTGATGAACTGTTTGGGAATTATTGTTATGTTTATATTGATGAAATGTTAATGTAAACCATAATTTTGGGATATTTACGAAAAAAATAAATACAATACTTGCAAAACCCGATCGGGTGTGTTATAATATAATATGCTGCCTTTTTTAAGAATGGGGAATTGACCTCTGACGCTTTAATTGTTAATTGATAGATTTCTGATAGATGATCATGTAGCATAAGGATCGGATATTTCTTGCCTCTTGCTTCTGACTTCTTGCTTCTGTCCGGGAGGATCGCTGTAAAAATGAATCATTCCATAAAATTTCCATTGCCCTTAAATTTTCATATCGGCTTTGTGATTTTCAGCGTGATAATGCTGATCCTTTGCTACAAACGCCGTAGATACGCCTACGATCTGTATATGCTCATAGGAATAGCCGCTACTATGCTTATTTATATAGCCGAGCCTAAGCCTGTGTTTTATGCGCTGGGGCTGGCGGAGATCATTCTGCTGATAATGACGATAGTCGATATGATAATAGTTGCACATCGCAATGCCGCCATTGAAAAGGCGAGAGAAGAACGTGAGGAGCAGGAAGCTATGGAGAAATTGGAGGAAGCAGCCTTGTATGATTTTTCAAATGCCGAAAATACCGCAATTTCCGAAAACATCACAGACACCGTGAATATTCCCGAAAAAACCGTACCTGCGGCGGATACGCCGAAGCCCGACAGCAAGCCGGCATTGTCGGAGGATATGTCCGAATTTGTCTGCAACGGCACCGGCGGTATGCTTTCCGGCGATACGATAGTTTTCGAGCCTGCCTCCGACGGGGCTGTCTTGGAAAAGCCCGAGGAAACGGCTGTAAATGAGGAATCGTCCGAAATTCTCTATAAATATGAACCCGAGCCGGAAAAGTCCGAGGAAACAGCTACAAATGAGGAATCCCCCGAAATCCTTTATCCTTATG
>CAMWLD010000010.1 GCA_947175005.1 uncultured Ruminococcus sp.
AGGTATTTGTTGGAGGTAAGCTCGTAAAGTCCCATAGGACCTCTGGCGTGGAGCTTTTGGGTGGATATGCCTATTTCTGCCCCAAGCCCGAACATTCCTCCGTCGGTAAAGGCTGTGGAAACATTTACATAAACGCAGGCGCTGTCCACCTCGTGCTTGAATTTTTCCGCATTTTGCAGGTCGTTTGTAACAATGCATTCCGAGTGGCCTGTGGAATATTTTGCAATGTGGTCTATCGCTTCGCCCACGTCCGAAACGACCTTTACGGAAATTATATAATCAAGGAATTCCGCTGCATAGTCCTCTTCGGTGGCGGGTATCACGCAGCTGCCGAGAATTTTTGCGGTTTCTTCATCTCCGCGTATCTCCACCGAATGCTCGTCAAGCTTTGCTTTGACGGCGGGCAGGAATTTTTCCGCAATGTTCTTGTGAACAAGCAGGCTTTCCGCTGCATTGCACACGGAGGGGCGTCTGGTTTTGGCGTTATTCGTAATGGAAACAGCCATATCAATATCGGCGCTTTCGTCAACGAAAATGTGGCAGTTTCCCGTTCCCGTTTCGATAACAGGGACGGTGGCATTCTGGGTAACAGATTTTATAAGCCCTGCGCCTCCCCTGGGAATGAGCAGATCAAGGTATTTGTCCGCTTTCATAAGCTCTGTTGTAAGCTCTCTGCTTGTATCGTCCATAAGCTGGATAATATCCTTGTTAAAGCCTGCCTTCGCTACAGCCTCCCGCATTATCTCGCTGATTATTTTATTGGAATTGTAGGCTGCCTTGCCGCCTCTCAAAATTATGGCGTTGCCAGTTTTAAGGCAAATGGCGGCGGCGTCCACGGTAACGTTGGGGCGGGCTTCATATATCATTCCGATAACTCCCATAGGCACTCTAACCTTGGTTATCCGCATACCGTTGGGGCGCACAGAGCCGCTGTCTATCTTGCCCACAGGGTCTTCAAGGGCAATAAGCTCCCTGACAGCCGAGGCTATCCCTTCGATACGGCTTTCGTTTAACATCAGCCTGTCCTGAAGGGATGGGGACATACCGCTTTCCGCTGCTGCTTTAAGGTCAAGGGCGTTTGCGGAGATTATCTTGCCCGCATTTTCTGTAAGGCTTTCGGCAATTGCCTCCCGTTCGGCGTTTTTTTCATTTGTCCCTGCGGGGGCTATGGATTTTTTTGCTTCCAGTGCACTCATTCCCAGTTCGTCAATATATGACATTCGGATCATTCCTTTCAATAAAAATATGTATTTACTGACCGCTTACTCCTTTGGCGATGTTGAGCTTCTTAAATGCCCTCATAAGCACGTCACGGCGGGTGATTATTCCCGAAAACATCCCTCTGCTGTCCACTACAGGGACGAAATTCTGCTCGATGATACGGGCAAAAAGGGTGTCTATATCTGCGTCGATCGGCACAGGCTCAAAGCGCGTGCAGGAGGCAAGGTCGGCAACCGTAAGGTTTTCCGATTCCGAAAGCCCCGCGCCGTTGCTTTCCAGCAGCCTGTAAAGAAAATCACGCTCGCTGACTACCCCTAAGTACACGCCGTCACGGTCGATAACGGGCACTGCGGTATAGCCGCCTTTTATAAACTCCTTCAGACCCTCCTCTGCGGAAAGGTCGCCGTATATAAACGCCACTGCGCTTTTGGGTTTAAGTAACATTGCTGTATTCATTTTTGAAAAACTCCCCTTATATTTTAATTGTTTTCGTAGCCGTAAAGTGAGATACGCTCAAAGCCGTCAAGGAGGCTGTCCATATACTTAAAGGCAAGTCCCGTGCCTCTGGCGACGCAGCGGATTGGGTCGTCGGCAGCAAAGGTCTTAACGCCTGTTTCCTTTTCGATAAGCTTGTCCAGGCCGCCTATGAGTGCGCCGCCTCCCGTAAGGATTATGCCCTCGGTGTGGATATCCCCGGCAAGCTCGGGGGGAGTTTGCTCAAGGACGTTCTTCACCTCGTTGCAAAGCTCGTTTGCTATGTCGATCACTGCTTTATAAATGTCGTAATCGTAAAGCTTCACCTTGGCGGGCAAGCCCGTTACAAGATTGCGCCCTTTTACGGACATTTCCCTGCTGCCGTCGGGGTCAAATACGTTTGCCAGGGTGATCTTTGCATTCTCTGCGGATTTTTCCCCGATAAGCACACGGTATTTGCTTTGAACGTATTTGATTATGGCGGCGTCTATTTTATTTCCCGCAAGCTTTACGGAGTTTTTTACTACAATGCCGTTCATGGAAAGCACGGCAATATCCGTAGTGCCGCCGCCTATATCCACCACCATTCGACCCTTTGCTCCGGATATATCATATCCTGCGCCCAGCAGCGCCGCCACAGGTTCTTCTATAAGATACACCTTCTGCGCCCCCGCCTGCCTTGCCGCCTCGATAACGGCACGGCTTTCCACGTCGGTTATAAGAGAGGGCACGCACATAACTATCCTCGGCATGAGCATCTGTCTGCTTGTTACCCTGTGAATACATTCCTTTATAAGGCTTTCCGCCATATCGTAGTCGGATATGACCCCGTCCGAAAGGGGGCGGATAACGGCGATATAATCGGGGGTCTTTCCCAGCATTTTGTATGCTTCCATGCCCACTGCCGTTATTTCTCCGGATTTTTTATTGAACGCCACCACCGAAGGCTCGTAGAAAACCACGCCCTTGCTGCCCATGGTTATCATTATATTTGCCGTTCCCAAATCTATGCCAATGTCCATTGTACACCTTGACCATTTTACCTTCCCGAATTATTAGAGGCAAGAGAGTTCAGAGGCAAGAAGCAAGAATAGTTTTTTCCTGCTCGTGAAAATACACTGCCTTTTTTATAATACCATATTTGACAGGTTTAGTCAAGGGCTTAATTTGTATTTTAACGGAAAATTTTCTGAAAAATCCACACCTGTCCGCAGGAAAATTTTCCTTGGAACAGGTGTGGAAATTCAAGTATTCAAGTAAATGTCGGGGAACTATCTAAAAAATACTCTTGAATGTTAATATATAAAAGGTGGTTTCTGCAACCTAATACACAACGGCTGACGGCTCATTTGTGGTAAGTATAATGCAGAGGGGCGACAGCAATTTAAGCTGTCGCTCCTTGATTACCAACCAGTAAAACCGGACAGGGCTGTCAACGGCGGTGCGAAGTGGCGTTCATTTTACCGTTGACTGTTCCGGCCGGTTTTGCTATTTAGCTTTGCATCATATTTCTACTTTATAATTTCAAATCAGTAAATTATTTGCAGAAACCTAACTCATTTCCGTCCGGATCAGCTATTGTAAATTTTCTTGTTCCCCAAGGAGTGTCATGAATCGGCTCAATAACGGTTACTTTATTTTTCAGTTGTTCCCACAACCAATCAACTTCTTCCACTTCAAAATTTATTCTACCGCCATTATATATTTTTCCGCTCTCTGCAAGTCCAATAGCAAAACATGCTCCTGTACCTTTGAAATCATAATAATTTGGATTTTCTTCGGGATAGCAACTGTCTATCTCAAATCCTAAAATTTCAGTGTACCATTTCAAAGATTTTCAATATTGCTTACTCCTATTTTTATATGTGTTAAATTTGTTTTCATTTTTTATTTTCCTTACAATAACATTACAATATTTCCGTCAATATCCTTAAAAATGAGTTCCTGCCCGCCCCAATCGGCTGTGCGCGGCGGGTCAATGTTGATTCCTTTTGATGTTATTTCTTCGTATGTTTTTTGAACATCATCTGTTTCAAGTACGACAGTGACAAATCCTTCTGTAGATTTACCCCAGTTGTTTTCATCCCACACGCAGACCGCTCCCCCTTGTTTAGGGTCTCCGATGAACCAGCCGTCATAACTGCCATCCTCTGTATACACCGGTGCGCCGATGGACACGTAAAAATCTGCTAATGCTTTTGGATCTTTTGATGAAATATTCACGCATTTAAAATTCTTAATCATTTACTACCTCCAAATAATTTTGATTTTCCGTTTATTACAACGTTGAAATTATATCATATATCACCCCGATTATTAGAGGCAAGAAGCAAGAGTCGGTTGGATTTTGTCTCTAACTCATAAAACTATCAAAAAGTATGAAAATGGGAAAAAATCCCTGAAAAATTCCTGCCTGTGAAAATACACTGCCTTTTTATAATACCATATTTACCGCTTTTAGTCAAGGGCTTTATTTGCATTTTAACGGAAAAATTTTCCGAAAAATCCACACCTGTCCGCAGGAAATTTTTTGTTGGAACAGGTGTGGAACTTCAAGTATAAGTCATGGTGGACTATCTTAAAAAATGCTCTTGCTTCTATACGGCCATAGCCTGCGACCCGCTTGTGCCGCATTTGTAGACAGTGCCTGTGGAATCGGTATAATAAAGGGTCTCACCGATTATGTTGAGATTTTTTGCGTCCGCTTTTACAAGCTGCCTGTAGCCGCTGCCGTCAAGGCTTATTTTGCAGATCGATTTTTCCTTGCCCGAGGCGGTGTTTTCGGATTTTACAAAGTATATCTTTTTTCCCGAGACAGCTATGGAATCGCAGCCCGAGTTGTAAATTTTCTTTACATTCGTGCCGTCGGGATTCATGGTGTAAATGCCGCTGTTATCGCCATAATAAAGCTTGCTGCCGTCGGTGGTAACGCAGTTTGCGGGGGAGGTGGTGATGTTGTATTCTATTTCGTCGCTGATACTGTAGATAAGTCCGTCCACACCTCGGTAAACTATCATATCCGCAGCGTAGGCGGGACTTTCCGCTTTTCTGCCGCCTATTTCCCGGGCAGAGGAATCATTGGTGTTCATGATAAGGGTGTGATATTCCGACTTTGAAACGTCCCGCAGGCTGAGGAAAAGGCTGTTTCCCGAGGCGGCAAGGGCGCATATCTCCAGCCGTCTGCTGTCGTAAATGCCGCAGACGGTGCGGTATGAGGTCATTCGCCAAAGTCCGCTGCCGTCGGGCTCCATGCGGTAAATATCCGACCCCGAGGCAAAGTATAATTTGCCGTCACAAACGTTAAGGAATTTAGCGGAAAGATCGCTTATTTTCTTTTTGGAATTGTTATTGGGGTTTACGGTGTAAATGCCGTCGGAGAGGCACAGATAATGAGTGCCGCTTAGTTCTGCCGCAATTCCTCCGTTTGACATATTTGCCGGGTTGTTGCCAAGCTTGTAGTCGGGGGTTATGAGCTTTGCTTTGTAGTTTTTGCCGTTCTTGACGGCTGTTACCATATATTCCGCGTCAAGGGCGCTGTTGCGGACGGTGAAGGACGCATATGTATCTGTGGTTTCCTTGACCTTTTTGTACTTGCCCGAGGATTTAACGTAAACGCAGTATTTTTCCGCATTCGCCACAGCTTTCCAGGAAAGATACTTGCGGGCGAAATAGGCTGTAGTGGAATAGCCGGGGTTAATGGTGGAAAATTCTCCGGAGACCTGATAGGGGAGTGTTGATGTAACGCTTGCCCCGGGGTAGGGTGCAAGATCATTTACATTTACGGTGTAGGTAAGGTAATTGTTGCCGTCGGCGCTTTTGTAGTAGAGGCGGTTTTCGTAAGCGCCCATAAATTTGGAAATGCTTCCGCTGTAACCTGCGATCCTGCGGTCAATGCACTGAGTGCCCGCAAGTCCCTTTGAGGTGTACACGTCAATGTTGCTTTCGATCATTCCCGAGTCGCTGAAATCCGCGTGGCAGATATAGGGCAGGTAGATATTGCCCTTGTCAAGGTAGACCCCGTAGCAGTCGTTGTACATACCGTCAATGAGCTTTTCGGTAACGCTGCCGTCGGTTTTGGTGCGGAATGCGCCTCCCGTAAGGGCGGGGTTGCAGTAATACACCCAGTCCCCAAGAACCTCCATATGCACGGCGCTTTGCATACTTAGCCTTGCAAGTCCTGTGCCGTCCGAGCGCACACGGTAGGGTCTGTCTACGTCGTTTTTGTTGGAGTAGTAGATCCAATCCGCAGCCGCCGAACTTGTCGGGGATAGTGCGGTTGTTACACTTATTGCCATAACTATGGCAAGGAAAATAGTAAGTATCTTTTTCATTTTGTTTGTTCTCCTTTTAGAGGCAGGAAGATTTACTGCTTCTTTCTTTATTAATTCAGACACGCAGAATTTATTTCTCGGGCCATTCCCAGCCGTCACGCCTGCCGATAAAATCATTGCCGAGTCCCTCAAACTTAGTGGTCGGTAATTTTTCGCCCTCTACGGTGATCTCCATTTCTTTGCAGTCGATATACCATTCCAGTTCGCAAAGTGTGTCATAAATGCCGTCCATATAGGCTCTAAGGGTATTATCCGCAAGAACCTCACGCTGCTTTGGGGTCAGGCTTTCGACCACACTTTTAAGCCTTTTGGCTTCATCGGTATTTGCGTTTAATGTGATGTTTTTTACCCAATTTGCGCATACGCAGCTTCGGGACTTTTCTACCAATGAATCCATTAATTCCCGATAGATCTCCGTTCCTTTATCCATAATAAAACCTCCGATAAATCAGAGGCAAGAGGCAGGGAAAATTTGCTGCAAATGCAAATTACCCATTCTCCGGCTTCTGATATCCGATCTTTAGTCGTGCAGCTTTCTCTTGTCAATAACTCTTACCGCCTTGCCCTCGCTGCGGACAATGGATTTTGGAGGCAGCAGATGAACCTTGGGGCTTATGCCGAGCATAGTCTTGATAGCCGCGGCAAGGGATTTTTCCATTGTGGGAATATCGCTTACATCCGTACCTTCGGGGGCTTCCACGTTAATGTCGAGGGTGTCCGAGTTGTTCACTCTGTCGACCTCAATCTGATAGTTGGGAGTATACCCCTTTTCAATAAGCACGGTCTCTATCTGGGAGGGAAACACGTTCACGCCTCGGATAATGAGCATATCGTCGCTTCTGCCCATGGGCTTTGTCATCTTGATAAGGGTACGTCCGCAGGAGCATTTTTTGCGGCTCAGAACGCAAATATCACGGGTTCTGTACCGCAGCAGGGGGAATGCTTCTTTGGTAATGCTTGTGAATACAAGCTCGCCTTTTTCGCCCTCGGGGAGCACCTCGCCCGTTTCGGGGTCGATTATCTCGGGGATAAAGTGATCCTCGTTGATGTGCATACCCGTCTGCTCGCTGCACTCAAAGGATACGCCCGGACCGCTGGTCTCGGTAAGTCCGTAAATATCGTAAGCCTTTATGCCAAGGAGCTTTTCAATTTCACGGCGCATTTCCTCCGTCCAAGGTTCTGCACCGAAAATTCCCGCCTTGAGCTTTATATCGTCGGGAGTGTAGCCCATATCACGCAGAGTCTCGCCGATATATGCCGCATAAGAGGGGGTGCAGCAAAGGATAGTCGAACCAAGGTCGCGCATGAACTGAATCTGCCGCTCGGTATTTCCCGAGGACATGGGCAAGGTAAGGCAGCCTACCTTGTGAGAGCCGCCGTTAAGTCCGGGGCCTCCCGTGAAAAGTCCGTAGCCGTAGCAAACCTGGCAAACGTCCTCATTTGTGCCGCCTGCCGCAACTATTGCACGGGCGCAGCACTCTTCCCACAGGTCAATGTCGTTTTGGGTATAGAACGCCACTACACGCTTGCCTGTAGTGCCGCTGGTGGACTGGATACGAACGCAGTCCGCAAGGGGCTTTGCCAAAAGGCCGTAGGGATATGCCTCACGCAGGTCGTCCTTTGTTAAAAAGGGCAGCTTGTACAGGTCATCGGAGGACTTTATATCCTCGGGTTTAACGCCCTTTTTGTCCATAAGGTCCCTGTAATAGGGCACGTTTTCATAAACGTGCTTCACCTGCGCCACAAGTCGCTCGTCCTGGATCTTCTTCATATCCTCCCGAGACATACATTCAATTTCTTTGTTGCGGTAATTTTCCATTTGTCTAAACCTCCATTAATTTTTTTCGGGTTTGAAATAATTACTCTTATTATACCATATATTTCTTTTATTTGCAAGAATTTTTTACACTTACAGGTGATTCTTAACAATTAATTAATATTTTGGGGGAAGTGCATTTTTTCGGGGTGATTTTACAGTAAATGAATTGGATAAATATGTAAGCACTGCATAAAAATATATATCATATTTTATGCAAATTGCCAAAATTCTGTAAATCACTAAAAATTTAAGATTTTCTGCCGATATAGTAAATAAGAGTATTTTTATTCATTTGCTGTATCATTTTTAATTTTATAAAAAGGCGGGATAATATGAACGTTACAATAATTAATGCGGCGGACAGCAATGTTTCTAAGACATTAAAATTAAAGTCATTAAAGGAGATGACTGTGGGCAAGCCCACATTCGAGGTCGATCTCGATATGATAAAGAATGCCCCTGCAGTTGCCGGGATAATGCAGGCAAACGCGTCTTCCCCCGTTTTGGCGGCAAATAACCGCGATACCTTTGAGAAAAGTGCTGAAGATGAGCTTACGTTCGATACCGAGGAAGAAGTTATGGACTATGAAAGCAGTCTTGATTTCAAGATAAGCGCAGGTATGACAAGGGAGCAGCTTGCCACTCATTACGGCGATCTTGGCAAGAAGCTTGATGAGGCATATGCAAACGGAGAATATACCGAGGAGGAGTATAACGACCTTAATTCGCAGCTTATGGAGTCTTACGACAAAGCCATTACCCGCTGCGAGCGCAGGGCTGCGGCTTCCGAGATTGACAAGGCGGAGATGCAGAAAAAGCAGGCGGAGACCATGGAAGTGAGCACCCGCAGACGCAGAGGATGGACCTTTATTGAAAGTCTTCTGGCAGGCATGGGCGTTGAGATAAAGGTCAGCTATGAGGACTGCCGTGAAAAGGCAACGCTGGATATGAGCGAGCTCGGCGATATAATCCATGAGCTGACCGAGTCTTTAAGAAACGGCCCGGACGAGGATTATACGGGTGAGAAAATGACCCGTGAGCAGCAGCACAATGAGGATATCAAGGCAATGATAGCCCGCAGAGAGCGTTTGACCGATGAGTTTGTCGCCGAAAACATCAACACAGACAGGGATGCCATGGTGAGCATGATGAACACCGTAAGGCAGGGAGGCGAGCTGCTTGGCGGCAGGGATGAGGTTTACGGCGAAAAGCAGGCGCAGACCTGGTTTGTTGAGGGTTACACGCCTCTGCCCAATAACATTGTAGAATATACGAAGCTGAACCCGATGATGTGATAATGAAAAAGGTGTGATAATATGAATGTTACAATTGTTAATGCGGCGGACAGAAATGTTTTTAAGTCATTAAAGGAGATTACTGCCAAAAAGCCTACATTTGAGGTCGACCTTGATATGATAAAGAATGCCCCTGCATTTACGGGGGTAACACAGGTAAACGCGGCTTCTCCTGTTTTGGCGGCAAATAACCGCGATACCTTTGAGAAAAGTGCCGAAGATGAGCTTACGGTTGAAACCGAGGAAGTTATGGACTATGAAAGCAGTCTTGATTTCAAGATAAGCGCAGGAATGACAAGAGAACAGCTTGCCACCCATTTCGGCGATCTGGGCAAGAAGCTTGATGAAGAGTATGCTGCGGGAAAATATACCGAGGATGAATATAACGACCTTAATTCACAGCTTATGGAGTCTTACGACAACGCCATTACACGCTGCGAGCGCAGGGCGGCTGCCTCCGAGATAGACAAGGCGGATCTGCTGCAGCGGCTGTCGAATAAGCTGGAGCAGAACACCGTAAGGAGAAGAAAAAGCTGGACAAATATTGAAAAGATACTGGACGGTATGGGCGTTGAGATAAAGGACAGCTTTGAGAACTGCCGCGAAAAAAACAAAGATCTTGACACGGAAAGTCTGCCCGATATAATCCATGAATTGACCGAGTCTTTAAGAAACGGCCCCGACGAGGATTATACGGGGGAGAAAATGACCCGCGAGCAGCAGCACAATGAGGACATCAAGGCAATGGCTGCCCGCAAAGAACGTTTGATTGATGAGTTTGTCGCCGAAAACATCAACACAGACAGGAACGCTATGGCGAGCATGATGAACACAGTAAGGCAGGGAGGCGAGCTGCTGGGCGGCAGGGACGAGGTCTACGGCGAAAAGCAGGCGCAGACCTGGTTTGTGGAGGGCTATACGCCGCTTCCCGACAACATTTTTGAGTATTTGGGGTTCTGATTTTGAGAGAGAAAACCGAAAAGGTGTGATAATATGAATATTTCAAGTATGAGCGGGGCGGAATTATTTACAACATTAACGGGTAAAGCTCCCGTCAAGCCTATTCTTGACGTTGTCAAGGAGGCGAATGCTTCAAAGAGTGTCACGAAGCTTGACGGCAGCGCCGCCGCGGGCAATACTGGTGCAAGCAACAGGGACGTTTTTGTACGTTCGTCAAAGGAAATAGATCCCGAAACAGACAGCTTTGAGCGGCTTATGCAATATGATAACGAGCTGAAATTACGTATTTCCGCAGGCATAACTAAAGAGCAGCTTGCCACTCATTTCGGGGATATGGCAAAGCGGCTTGACGAGGCATATGCGCAGGGGAAATTTACCGAATCGGAATATAATGAGCTGAATGCGGGGCTTATGGAAAGCTTTGATAATGCCATAACAAAGTGTGAGCGCAGGGCGGCTTCCTGTGAAGTCATAAAGGAAAATATGCGGGCAAGGCAGGCCGGTCTTGCGGCCGGGACATCGAGACCCCGCAGCAAAACTAATATTGAAAAGATACTTGAAGGCATGGGCGTTTACGGCAAGGACGCCAATGAGCTTACCGAGGAGGAGGCAATGCAGCTCCGTGACCTTTTAGACGCAATGGAAAAGGCTGAAAAGGACAGGAAAGAAAAGGAAGAAAAAGAGGAGAAGTCCTCTGTTAACTCGGCCGGCAAGGACAATTCCGAGGACGAGGATTTTCTGGCTCGTCTTAAAGAGGTTACCGATGAGCTTGACCGTCAGGTCACCGATTTTGCAAGCAAATACTGCCGCACAGACCGGGCGGCTATGCGGAATATGCTTGATATTGTGCGCAAGGGCGGCGAGCTGCCCGGAGGCAGGGACAAAACTTACGGCGGCGCTCGTCACGAAACCTGGTTTACCGACGGATATGTGTCAAAGCCCTATTTATAATCCGATAATGGCAAGAGGCGGGAAATACACCTCTTGCCTGTTTTTTTGAAAATTTTCAAATAATTTCCTCTTATTTTTTTGTTACGGCGAGACAGAATATTATTGCGGGCATTTTAATGAAACGCCGATCATACTGCCATTTAAACGTCGGTCTGATCGTGGTTTCCTTAATTTTTGCGGCGCAAATAAACAGTAGAGGAAGTTTTAAACAATGTCTAAGAATTCTTCAATCAAGTGCGATGTTACCAGCTGCAAGCACAACCTTTGCTCGGAGCATTACTGCTCTCTTGACTGCATTAAGGTAGGCACTCATGAGGCTAACCCCACAGTTCCCGAGTGCACCGACTGCCTGTCCTTTGAGAAGAAGTGCGGGTGTAACTGATGTTACTGTAACTGAAGTTGCGGAAACTAAGGTTACAGCGGATAAATTGTGACATTCGGTCATAATTAAAAAAGCATTTTCACAGTAAAAATGGGACTTAGCTTTTAAAGCCAAGTCCCATTGAATTTTTATATTTGTATTGCAAAGAGGGATTATTCTTCCTCATCATCGAAATCTACCGCCTGCATAAGCTGATTCCATGTGTTGTTTACGCTCTGAACGCATTCGCAGTACTTTTCGGAGATCATTTCCTTAGGAATGCCCAACTCGTCCGCCAGCTCATTCATTTTCTTCCAATTGGCGTTTTCATAACAAATGACAGTGTCGTAAAGCATACCCGCTCTGCCCTCGTGGGATATGAGCGCCGCTTTGATCTCTTCACCGATGGGTATCTGCTTTAGAACGTCTGCCAAAGGCACCTGCATAAGCTTGCCCAGTGTGGAGAACATTCCCATAAGATATGCCTCCGAGCGGGAAATGGGCATACCGTCCGCAAATTCCACAAGCTCTGCACAGAAATTTCCTCTAAGGAACGAAAGCTTGATAAGCTCGTCGGGCATTGAGCCGTCGTCGGTCTTGAAGCTCAGCAGATAGATCCACTGCTTGAGCTGTCCCAGGCCAAGTATTACCAGCGCTTGTTTAACGGATTTTGCTCTGTTACGCAGCGCGAAATACGCAGAGTTTACAAGCTTTAACAGAGAATAGGTAAGGGAAACGTCTCTCGATACTATTTCCTCGATCTCGTCAATATCGGGCTCGTCCTTGTTTACGGCGGTCATAAGCAGCATAAAGTTGCCCTGCATGATCTTTGCTTTCTGCAATGCCGCAGGCAGCCTCTCGGAAACATAGCTCCCCTGGAAGCCCACACAGCCGTACAGCTTTGCCTTGTCGTAAGCCTCGGCACAGTCAATATTGTAGGCGATCATTTCCTTGTTAAAAGATGTGCCTATACGTATAACGTTTTCCAAGGACGGGTCGGTGTAGTTCTTGAAATTGACCTTTATGTAGTCCACGATATCCAGCACACCGAAAAATCTTGGAGCAAACTCAAAGTCAATTACCGCTATTTTATACCCTGCCTGCTTGAATTTTGTTATCAGCGGGTGGGACATGGGGTTGGTGATAAGTGTGTCCTCAATCTGGATAACAAGCTTTGTGGTATCGAACATTTTAGGAATGTTTTTAACCAGCAGGTTTCTGGTAAAGGTTATATAAGCGGTTTTCCCGCCGATAAAGCTTTCGCTGTCCATGGAGGAGAGAAAATTCTCAATAGCGTTTGCTGCGGCAGTATCGTCCGCCTGCCACATCTCAACCTGATCGTCTGCATACAGGATCTCATAGCCCATGGCTTTCTGATCCCTGTTCATAATGGTTTGTCTGACAATATAAGGCTCCATAACGGCTCTCCTTTGAATTAGTGTTTAAGGGGTCTACCCTCATCTCCCCCGGTACAGCTGCACAAAGCGCCTTTTCGGGAAATTGTTAGTGTAATTGTATGCTTTGTAGAAATTACACGCATACCAATACCATTCTTTATATATTATAACATATTTGGAAAAAAATTTCAACACCTATAAATCAATTTAAGGTAATTTTTCAAGACGTTTTTTTGTACACTTTGTACAAAAAACAAGCAAAAAGAATTTTCCAATGCCTTAAAAAGGGGAGCGCCGTATACAAGCGGCGGTCTCCCCAAAAAAAGTTCAACGTTTTCGCCAAAAATGAAACTATCTGCGCCTTGATGTGTTCCTGCGCTTGCTGTCGATATTTTTCTTTATATCGCTCATGCGCTCGTCGGAGCTTGCTTTGAATTTGTTCATCATATCTTCAAAGGCCGATTCGGGTGTCGGCGGCTCTTTCGGGGCGGCTTTTTCAGCGGGTTTGCGGCCTTGGCCGTTTTTGCTGCTCTTGCCCGAGCCTTGCCCGCCCTTGCCGGCGCTGCGGCTCTGCCCGTTTGAATGGTTTGCCGGGGCTTTCTTTGGCGGTGGGGGAAGTGCCTTTTTTATGGACAGGGAAATTTTCCCCTCCTCGGATATGCCAAGCACTTTTACCTTTACCTGCTGCCCCTCCGTAAGGTGATCCTTTATTTCGTTTACAAATGTGTTGGCAACCTCGGAAATGTGCACCATTCCCGTTACCTTCGGCTCAATCTCAACGAATGCTCCGAATTTTGTAATGCCCGTTACCTTGCCCTCGTAAATTTTTCCTACCTCCGGCTGCATAAGTACAATAAACCCTTTCCTCATATTCCTTGATTTTTGATCCGTCAGATGCCGTTGCTTGCGGCAGCTGCGGGTATATTCAAAAAGCAGGACAGGATTAGCCCTGCTTTTTTGATTTTAGGTATTTTATTTTCGCCTTGCATAGATGTTGCTGATAACTTTGGATTTGCCGTTTTCCCGAATAATAACATTCTGCCAATGAAAGGAATTTTCCGTGATCTCCGAAAAGATAAAACGGTTATCGGGATTTTCCAGGACAGTCCCTACAAGTTTGTCATGCTCCTGCTGCCAATTGACATGAATAGTGTAATCCTTGGTGCAGTAGACCATTTTCCAACACTTTTCGCCAAAGTCAAACTTTCGGAGTGCTGTACCGTATTCTCCGTCCTCCTGGGGATCTGTCAGCCTTTCGGTTCGGGAGGGACAGATGAAAATATCCTGAACAACAGAGCCTTCAAGGATTTTTCTGAACAGCCATTCGCCTTTGACGTGCCGGGGGTGTTCATTCTCCAATCCGTCATAATAGTCAAAATCCCAATCTCCTATCAGCGGTGCATACCAGTCATAGCCTTGAGAGATTATGTCTGAAGCATTGTCAAACAGTGCCTCGGCAAACATATTCATAGGACGAATCTCCCTTTGATTTTTTAAAAAGTAAAGCCTGTCAGTTTCTTGTGGTGTCGTAAAATCTTCTTTCATCCGGGTAAGCATAACCCAGCTTTTCTGTGGCTATGCGCTCCATGTATGTACGCTCGTCCTCTTCCTCGAGTATACTCTCGTAGCTGGCGTTCTCTGCTTCCAAAGCAGCTGCCTGCTGCCGCAGAAGCTCCAGCTCCTCCTGCTTTTCGCTAAGCTCCGCCTTATCACCCAAAATCGAGATAAGACAGGCTATGAACATCACTGCAAGCAGGGGAAGGCTCAAATACCCGATAAGAGGGCGGTTTCGCCTTTGTTTTTTTTTGTATGCTTTTATCAGCGCCGTTTTCGCTGCGCGCCGCTCTTTATCCTCTGACATTTATCCGAAAACCTCCGCTTTTAATATCGTTTAAGGCGTCAGGTGTTTTGCCGAACCGCAGCAGCACAAGTGCCCTGCATGGCAAACCCTTTTCCACAGGACTTTTCACGCCCACGGTCAGGTTACATACGATCATCATAAAAACACAACATATCTATCCTAATTCATTATACACTTTCACGCAGATTTTTTCAAGTCCTTTTGGAAATTTTCTTCATCTTCTTTAATTTTTTTGGCATTATTCACGAATTTACCTTTTAATTTTTGTAAAATCTTATGAAATATTTTTCCGATAATTTTCCCGACACGGCCGAGTATTTTATTTAATATCCTGTAAAGTCTGTCAAATATCCCGTGAAAGATACCCATGACCACCGTTCCCACGGTCAAGAGGTAGATAACGCCCCCAAGAAAAGCTCCTACCCAGTAATATCCTCTGACTTCTCCCCCCGCAAAAAGCAGGGAAAAAACATATATGCCGAAGCCGCAAATGCAAAAGAAAACAATGTCCCCCACCGCTGTGGCGGCGCTGCCTTTAAGGGGAGGCAGCAGCACCCGCAGGGCTCTGAAAACGTCGAACAGCACTCCGAAGCACCCTCCCATGACCACCGACAGCAAAAAAAGCTCTGTCTGTTCCGCCACCGTGAAGAAAGCCTCTGTTTCGATTTCCTCCAAAAGCCGCAGCATTATCCGCGGATCTGCATTCATATCCCGCCGTCAGTCCTTTCCGTATCTTGAATTTCATGTGAATTTTTTATTTTGTTATTTTCCCGAAAATGCTCATAGGACCAGTGACCTTGCTGTCGCCGTACTGAATGGAGGAAATTTCTCCCTCGATCACCATATCCCCCGTTTCCACCGAAAGGGAGCTGACCCGCAGATCCTTTCCCTTGACCAGCAGTTCACCCAAACAGGTGTACAAAAGCACCTTTCCCTCGTCAAATTTATCCGTGTCCGTAACGCCGGTGATAGTAAGCGTCCGACGGTTGATAAGCTTTAAGGTCTGCTCGGTTTCCTCGGCGCTTTTTCCCTTATTTTCCTTGTTGTTCATATAAAGCCTCCCGTTAAAAAATCATATATATAAATATATAGTTATTTTTTTCGGGAAATATGCTGATAGGCGCCGGTTAGCAAGGGATATAGGCAGGATTATTGCACTTTGTGAATTTTTGGAAAAATTTTAGTAATGTGCAATTGATTTAGAATAAAGAATTTTTGAAGCGTATTTTATTAATTAAAGGTGTAGTCAGCGATAAATCGAAGATTGCCTTATCAAAATACATACAATAATAAATCCCACCAAAATGTAGGAAAGCGGCTGTCCAGAAACTTTTTGTATTAATAAATACAAAGCTGAAAATACAGCTTAACAGCAAAACGGTTAAAAATCCTCCGCTTGTAAATACAGAAATAAAAGTATCACTTCGGATCCATACCGGAAAATGAATAGCTAAAAACATCAAAGAGTTAATAAATACAGCAAAATACTTTTTCTTATCATCTAACAGAGCATTCAGAAAAAGCCCCCTAAAAACCATTTCTTCTCCGATACTGACAGAAAGAACCTTAATTACAGTGTTTATTCCGAAGGATTCATTTATTGTAAGCTTACCGTTTGTCACATATTCGTTCACAATAATAAAAACCGAAAATAAAAGCATTATAGGGACAATTATCCAACATTTTTGGTTTAACAAATACATTTCATCTTTCTTGATGAACATATAGCTGTTGAAGTGAGAATGTATCAGTACTGCGGGTATGAGCCAAAGGACGAGTTTGAAATATACTTCTTTTGTAAATTCATTCACTCCGAGTTTTGGTTTCAAGTACAGCTCTAATAAACTCCAAAAACCGTAAAGAATAATGGCATAAATAATAAATGCAGTACGCAGATTTTTTGATCTCATTTACCTATCTCCTTAAATCTCGATTTGTCACTTTGGTAATATCACTTCTTTGTTGAAAGTTAAATGATATATTGCAAATTTTATTAGTTCAGGCTCTGCATAAAGAATTACGCAGAGCCTGAACTTTTGATTTATCTCTTCCGGCAATCATAATTTGACACCATTCCGCCCCCCGGCTTTCAGCTTAGCTGCATTGCAGAAGTCCTTAGTCTCTTCGGTTAAACCGCTGAAAATTGCTATAGAATTAATATTTTCCCTCGAGTATAAGATGTAAATTTCTTATATTATACCATATAAATGTTACTAAATTATATATACGGTAAAAAAAGTCACTGAATATTTATATAATAATTCTCTGTACTTGCAAAGCGGTTGAAGAACTTCAAAGCTCTTTCTCCGCATAAGTGTTATACTACTGCTGTAAAATGCAAATAAGTTAGTGCATATTTATTATAAAAAACTATTGACATAATTCGGGAAATGTGGTATAATTTTGTTATCCAAGGGCATTGTCTTTTTGGGGTAAATATTTATAAGG
>CAMWLD010000011.1 GCA_947175005.1 uncultured Ruminococcus sp.
ACACTGCGATCCCGACAGAATCTGCCGAAACGACCGATACGGTACAGGTTGACAGTTCGGACGAACTCTCTGCGGAAGAATCCGCCAAGGCTGAAGAAGAACATCAGCGGCAGGAGGCAGAGAAAGAAGATCAGGAACGGCAGAAAGCCGAGCAGGAACAGCAAGAACAGCAGGCGGCTGCAAGGGAAACAGCCGAATGGCAGAAAGAAGATTTGATTGTTACAAACACTTTCCCCGAGGAATATTCTGTTGCCTCGCTGAAAGGCCCTACCACCATGGGCATGGTGAAGATGATGAACGACAGCGAAAACGGCGAGACCTTTAACAAATACAACGTTTCCATTCACGGGGCGGCGGACGAGATAGTTGCAGGGGTTGTAAGCGGCAGCACAGATATTGCCAATGTTCCCGCAAATCTGGCGGCGGTGCTGTACAACAAGACCGAGGGGAATATCTGCGTTTGCGATGTAAACACTCTTGGGGTGCTGTATATTGTTGCGATAAACGAGGAGATAAACTCTATCGAGGACCTGAGGGGGAAAACCGTTTACTCAACAGGCAAGGGCACTACCCCCGAGTATGTGCTGAATTACATTCTCAGACAGAACGGGCTTGAGCCTCAGACGGATGTTACTATCGAGTACAAGACCGAGGCGAGCGAGTGCGCTGCTGTCATGGCTGAAAGCGAAAGCGGCATTGCCGTACTCCCCCAGCCCTATGTCACTGCCGCTATGAAGCAGAATGAGGCTATTCAAATATGGCTCTCCCTTACCGACGAGTGGAATAAGGTAAGCGACACGCCTCTTATCACGGGTGTTACCATAGCGCAAAAGGGCGCTGTAAGCAGGAACTGGGGGGCATTTCATATATTCCTTGACGAGTATGCGGCTTCGGTGGACTATGTGAACGCCAACAACGACGAGGCAGCGGCGCTTATAGGCGGGTATGATATTATTGCCGAGCCTGTGGCAAAGGTGGCGCTTCCTCTGTGCAACATCACTCTGCTGCGTGATGATGCGATGATAAACGCTGTAAACGGCTACTGGAACGTGCTTTTTGCGGCTGATCCCACGGCAGTCGGCGGGACAGTGCCCGACAGAGAGGCTTTCTATACATCTGCCTTTGCAGACGGCAATGAGTAAGCAGGGCGGCAGGAGCCCGGGGGGAAAATTCAAATGGGAACAACTTTTCGGCATATTGTTCTGGCTGATAATATGGCAGGCGGCTGCAATGCTGCTGGACAAAAAAGTCCTGCTGGTAACGCCCTTGCAGGCGGCAAGCAGACTTTGGGAGCTTATTTTCGAGAAGAATTTCCTGCGGACGGTCACAAATTCGTTTTTGCGGATAGGCGGAGGATTCATGCTGGGGCTTTTCGGCGGTATCGGGGCGGCAGCGCTGTCTTACCGTTTTAAAGCCGCAAAGGTGCTTATTCAGCCGATAATGACGGCAGTGAAGTCTATCCCTGTGGCTTCCTTTGTGATACTGGCGCTGCTGTGGATAAAAAGCAGCGGACTTTCCACCTTTGTGACCTTTCTTATTGTTCTACCTGTGATGTTTTCGGCGGTATACGAGGGGCTGCAAAGCGCTCCCGTGCAGCTGAAAGAGGCGGCAGAGATATTTGGGATAAAAGGTCTGCGGCGGGTGAGGTTTCTGTATCTGCCGAGCATAATGCCCTTTCTTATTTCGGCGATATCCACGGGGGCGGGGCTTGCTTTTAAAAGCGGCACTGCGGCGGAGGTTATAGGTCAGCCGGATTTCACCCTGGGGGATATGCTTTTCAGGGCGAAGATATATCTTGAAACGGCGGATTTATTTGCCTGGACGGCGGTTATAATAATTCTGGGGAGGATTTTCGAGGGGATTGTTATGGCGGCTTTGAAACGGCTTTATAAGCTTTCTCAAAAGGTGCGGTGATTGTGCAAATGCCGGGAAAAACACCATACATAGCCTTTTGAAAAATCAAAAAATGCACTTTATTCGGTGTTTCCTTGAAAATATTAAAAGGAGGTGTATAATATGCAGTACGCAATAGAATTGTATTATGACAAAGAAACGGAACAGAAGCTTTTTCGTTTGGCTGAACGTGCAGCCGAGGAAAAACTAAGCACAAAGTTTTTGGAGTGGAAAACAAGACCGCACCTTACGTTGGCTTGCTTTAATGATGTAGACGAGGAAAAATGTGCGGAGCAATTAAAAGGGTTTGCACAAAACCATAAAAGAATGCCTGCGTGTCTCACTTCGGTGGGAATGTTTACCGATACAAAAACGATTTTTGTGTCGCCCCTGATGAACAGCAGTATGTATCAATTTCAGCGGGAGCTGCATGAATATATGAACAGTTTTGATAAAAAAGGCTGGGAATGGTACTGTCCCGATATGTGGGTACCGCATTGTACCGTTGCTCTTACCAAAGAAGATGATGACAGCGTTTTTTTCAAGGTAAGCGACCTGATCCTGCACGAATTTGAAAAACTATATGGGGAGTTTGTTTCGGTTGGACTTGTAAAAATTTCATTTCCCGTGGAAGAAATTTATACGGCTCAATTAAGCGGATAATCTGCATAAAAAACGTTAAGGAAACCACTGATTACACTGTTTTATTTAATCAAGTAAACAATATGAGGACAAGGGTATGAAAAATCTAACCTCTTACCTCTAATATCTGAAAGGAGTAATAACTATGATCAAACTAACTCTGAAAGACGGCTCTGTAAGAGAGGCCGAGGCGGGAATGCCCGCTGCGGAAATCATCAAGGGAATCGGCATGGGGCTTTACAAGGCTGCCTGCTGCGTAAAGCTGGACGGCAAGGTCTGCGACCTGCGCACTCCCGTAGAAAAGGACTGCGCCTTTGAGGTATGCACCTTTGACAGTGAGGAAGGCAGGAAAACCTTCTGGCACACTGCTTCCCACATTTTAGCCCAGGCGGTAAAGCGGATATACCCGGAAGTAAAGCTTGCCATAGGCCCTGCCATTGACGACGGCTTTTACTATGACTTTGACACCCCAAAGCCCTTTACTGCGGAGGACTTGGAAAAATTCGAGGCGGAAATAAAGAAGATAGTCAAAGAGGGTGCGGAGCTTAATAAATTTGAGCTGCCCCCTGCGGAAGCGGAAAAGAAGCTTGCGGATATGGGCGAGGATTACAAGGTTGAGCTTTGCAGGGAGCACAGCGGCAAGGGCGAAAATATCAGCTTTTACAGCCAGGACGAATTCGTTGACCTTTGCGCAGGGCCTCATCTTATGTCCACCGCTCCCGTTAAGGCGGTAAAGCTCACCAACTGCACGGGCGCGTACTGGAGAGGCGACGCAAAGGGCAAGCAGCTTTGCAGAGTTTACGGCACGGCGTTCCCCAAGGCAAGTCAGCTGGAGGAACATTTAAAGGCTGTTGAAGAGGCGAGAAAGCGCGACCACAACAAGCTGGGGCGCGAGCTGGAGTATTTCACGACTGTTGACTATATCGGGCAGGGTCTGCCCATTCTGCTGCCCAAGGGCGCAAAGGTTGTGCAGATAATGCAGCGCTGGGTAGAGGACGAAGAGGCAAAGAGAGGGTGTATGCTTACCAAGACCCCTTACATGGCTAAACGTGAGCTTTACAAAATTTCGGGGCACTGGGATCATTACCTTGACGGAATGTTTGTACTTGGCGACCCCCACGACGAGACAAAGGAATGCTTTGCACTCAGACCTATGACCTGTCCTTTCCAGTATCAGGTATTTTTAAACAGGGCACGCTCCTACAGAGACCTGCCCATGAGACTTACGGAGACCTCCACGCTGTTCAGAAACGAGGACAGCGGCGAAATGCACGGGCTTATAAGAGTGCGCCAGTTCACCATTTCCGAGGGTCACTATATTCTGCGCCCCGAGCAGCTGGAGGAAGAATTTAAAGAATGCCTTGATCTGGCGAAATACTGCCTTGACACTGTGGGGCTTCTCGATAAATGTACATTCCGCTTCTCCCAGTGGGACCCCGCTAACCCCAAGAACAAGTATGAGGGCACGGCGGAGCAGTGGGAAACGGCACAGAGCGCTATGAAGAAGATTCTTGACGATCTGGGAGTGGACTACACCATAGGCATTGACGAGGCGGCTTTCTACGGGCCTAAGCTGGACATTCAGTATAAGAATGTTTACGGCAAGGAGGACACTCTTGTTACGATTCAGATAGATATGCTGCTGGCGGAGCAGTTCGGCATGGAATACACTGATGTGGACGGTTCAAAGAGACGTCCCTATATCATTCACAGGACTTCTTTGGGCTGCTACGAGCGTACTCTTGCTTACCTTATTGAGACCTATGCAGGCGCACTGCCTCTGTGGCTCTCTCCCGAGCAGGTTCGTATCATTCCCGTTACCGACAGGGCTATGGAATACAGCCAAAAGGTACTGGAGCGGCTTAAAGCAGGCGGTATAAGAGCCACTGTTGACTCCCGCAAGGAGGGCGTTGGCTACAAGATACGTCAGGCGCAGCTGGAGAAGATACCCTACTTCTTCATTGTGGGCGACAAGGAAGTTGAAAGCGATACCCTTTCCCTGCGTTCCTGCAAGGAGGGCGATCTGGGAGTATCTCCTGCAAATGAGGTTATTGAACGCATTTTCAAAGAGAATGCGGATAAAGTCAGATAAGGCATAGGCAATGATTGGCTTTGCGGCATTTCCCCGCTGCAAGGGCGGCGGGGAAGCGCTGCAGATACTTATTTCCTTAGAGGTGTGAAGAAAAATGCAATTTGAACCCTTTTCCCGAAAGGTTTTCTATTACGAGACCGACAAAATGGGGATAGTTCACCACTCCAATTATATCCGCTGGTTTGAAGAGGCGAGGGTTTATGCCCTTGATATGGCGGGACTGCCCTTTGAAAAGGTGGAGGAAATGGGGGTATTATCCCCTGTGCTGTCCGTCAGCTGCACTTACAAGCTGCCGTTCAGATTTAATGAGAGATTTTTTATAAAGGCTCTTATTGATGAGTTCGGCGGGGCGAAGTTTTCGGTGGTTTACAATGTTTACGGTGAGGACGGCGTTACCCGTGTTACGGGAAAGACCTCCCACTGTTTTGTGGATGAAAATATGCATCCGCTGCGGATAAAAAGAACTCACCCGAATATTTACAATGTTTATGAGGAATTATTTAAAACAGGAGAGGATATATACGGATAATCCTGCTTCCGATAAAAGAGGGTGAAAAAAATGGACAAGGTGGAAATATTTACCGACGGCGCCTGCTCTGGAAATCCCGGTCCCGGGGGATGGGGGGCGGTGCTTAAAATGGGCGCTCACCGCAAGGAGATCTCGGGAGGCGAAGAAAACACCACCAACAACCGAATGGAGCTGACGGCGGTCATTATGGCACTTTCCGCCCTCAAACGCCCCTGCGCCGTTACCCTCACCACCGACAGCAAATATGTCTGCGACAGCATTTCAAAGGGCTGGGCAAGATCATGGCAGAAAAACGGCTGGATAAAGGCAGACAAAAAGCCCGCACTCAATGCCGACCTGTGGCAGCGTGCGCTGGAGCTTCTGGAGATTCACTCGGTGGAGCTTAAATGGGTAAAGGGTCATGCGGGTCACCCCGAAAATGAATACTGCGACCGATTGGCGGTTGCAGAAAGGGATAAGTTTGCAGGGAAATAAGCCTGCGGAAAGGAATGAGTTTATATGAGAACTATTCGCATAACGGGCACCGGACAGCTTAAATTAAGACCCGATGTTACTGTGATAACTATGGATTTAACGGGATTATGCCCCGATTACAGCGAAGCTATGAATAAATCATCAGAGGATACAGAGAGCCTAAAAAAAGCTTTAGCACCCTTGGGATTTGATTCAAAGGATATTAAAACAACAAATTTTGATTTTGGTGCAAAATTTGACAGTCACTATGATAACGGCAAGTATATAAAAGAATTTCTGGGATATAAATACATACATGAATTAAAAATCGAATTTGATTCGGACAACCGCAGACTGGGGGAAATACTTTCGGTATTGGTTGACTGCGGCGCAAAGCCCGAATTTGAAATCAGCTACACAATCAAAGATAAGGAGTCCGCTAAAAATGAACTGCTTGCCAAGGCTGTTGTTGACGCACGAAGAAAGGCGGAATTACTGGCTAATGCTGCCGGAGTAAGGCTTAAAGATATTCAGTCCATCGACTATTCATGGGGCAAAATAGACTTCAACATTCGTCCAATGTCAAGATCTTCTTTGCCGGAAGGCGACTATGGAGCTTTCGACATTGAACCCGACGACATTGACCTTTCCGACACCGTTACAGTCATTTGGGAAATTGAGTAACCGATTTGTTACTCTAAGCTAACCAAAAATTTTCAACATAATTGTGCAAAAGGTAAAAAATTGCCGGTAGCTATTGCAATTTCTACCAAATGGGTATATAATTAATTTAACATAAAATTATACGGCATTCCCCGCCGCCTGCGGAGGGAACGCCATAACCCCAAGATATACACTGAAAGGATGTAAAAATAAAAATGCCCGAACGTTTTATTTATGCGGATAATTCCGCTACAACACAGGTAAGCGAAAGCGTTTTGCGGGAGATGATGCCCTATCTCACTACCGCCTACGGCAACCCCTCCAGCATTTACAAGCTGGGCCGTGACGCGGGACACGCTGTGGAGAACGCCCGTGAGCGTATAGCTGCGGTCATGGACTGCAAGCCCAAAGAGATATATTTCACCAGCGGCGGTTCGGAGGCGGACAACTGGGCGATAAAGGGCGCTGCCGAAAAAATGGCGCAAAAGGGCAAAAAGCACATTATCACCACTGCCTTTGAACATCACGCCGTGCTGCACACCTGCGCCGAGCTTGAAAAACAGGGCTTTGAGGTGACATATCTGCCTGTGGGCGAAAAGGGGCTTATTTCCGCGGAGGACGTGAAAAACGCCATTCGTGAGGATACGGCGCTTGTTACGATCATGTACGCCAACAATGAGATAGGCACTGTGCTGCCCATTCCCGAGATCGCCTCGGTATGCAGGGAAAAGGGCGTGCTTTTCCACACGGACGCTGTGCAGGCGGTGGGAAATGTGCCCATAAGCATAAAGGAACTGGGTGTTGATATGCTAAGTATGTCGGGGCATAAGATACACGCACAAAAGGGTATAGGATTTTTATATATCCGCTCGGGAGTAACGCTGCCGAATCTTATCCACGGAGGGGCGCAGGAGCGCAATCGCCGTGCGGGTACGGAGAACGTGCCTGCCATAGTCGGGCTTGCAAAGGCTGTTGAGGAGGCTTGCGCGGATATTCCCGGAAAGACCGAACGCCTTACGGCTGTCCGTGATCATATTATTGATGAAATTCTTGCCCGTGTTCCTGCCGCAAGGCTCAACGGCGACAGGGAAAAGCGGCTGCCCGGCAATATCAACATTTCCTTTGTGGGAGTTGAGGGCGAGTCCTTGCTTTTAATGCTGGATATGAACGGCATTTGCGCCTCCAGCGGCTCGGCGTGCACCAGCGGTTCTCTCGACCCCTCTCATGTGCTGCTTAGCCTGGGGCTTCCCCATGAAGTGGCTCACGGTTCACTGCGGCTTTCCCTGGCAGAGCCTATTACCATGGACGACGGGGATTACATCATAGAAAAGGTGGAACAGGTGGTGCGCCGCATAAGGGATATGTCCCCCATGTGGGAGGATATTCTTAAAGGGCGGAACGGCATGGAAAAGATCATGAAGTTCGTTTCGCCGATAAATCTATAATTTTAAAATAACAAAAAATGTGCCGCAGATGTTCACAGCACAGCGGCACACGGAGAGGAGATAATCTGTTATGATGCTTTACAGCGAAAAGGTGATGGATCACTTCACCAATCCCCGCAACGTGGGGGAGATCGAGGACGCCGACGGTATCGGCGAGGTAGGCAACGCCAAGTGCGGTGACATTATGAAAATGTACATCAAAGTGGATAAGAACATTATCACCGATGTAAAATTCAAGACCTTCGGCTGCGGCGCTGCGGTTGCCACATCCTCTATGGCTACGGAAATGATAAAGGGCAAGTCCATTGACGACGCCCTGAAGCTTACCAACAAGGCTGTTGTGGAGGCTTTGGAGGGTCTGCCCGATGTGAAGATACACTGCTCGGTACTGGCGGAGCAAGCCATGAAATCCGCAATCGCCAATTACTACCGCCGTCAGGGCGTTGACCCCGAGCCTATTGTGGGAGCTATTCCCGAGTGTGAGGAATGCCATTAAAGAGGCAGGAAGCAAGAAGCAGGAGGCAAGAAGATTTTTTCTTGCCTCTTTTTTGTTTGTGAATACCGACAGCAATGAGGCAGGGTCTTTTCGGAACCTGCCTCTGCTTTTTTCTTATCGCCTTAATTTGAATGTCTTGACCAGATTCTTGAGGCTCTGCGCCTGTCCGGAAAGCTCCTCGGAGGCGGCTGCGGATTCCTCCGCTGTTGCCGATGTGGTCTGTACCGTGGAAGATATCTGCTCTATACCGCTTGTTATCTGCTTTACCATATCCGCTTGCTCTTCACTGGCGGCGGCAATATTTTCCACAATTTGCTTAACATTGCCCGAACGTTCCTCAACTTCCGCAACCGCAACGGAGGTTTCCGCTGTAAGGGCTGTTCCACGCTCCACTGCCTTGATAGTGCGCTCGATATACGTGGCTGTATCCTGAGAAGCGTCTGCGGATTTGGAAGCAAGGTTTCTTACCTCGTCCGCTACCACTGCAAAGCCCTTGCCTGCCTCGCCCGCTCTTGCCGCCTCAACTGCGGCGTTAAGGGCAAGGATATTTGTCTGGAACGCTATATCCTCTATGGTCTTGATGATCTTCCCGATCTCTCCCGCTGCTCCGCTTATATCCTGCATTGCCGCGGTAAGGGCATTCATCTGTCGGGTCGCCTTTTCGATATACTCCGCCGTTTCGACTACAAGATTCCTGCCGTTATCGCAGTCCTTGGTGGTCTCGTTTACTTTTGTCTCAATGGTATGTATAGCGGCAGCCAGCTCCTGCACGGAGCTTGCCTGCTCGGTAGCACCCTGTGAAAGGCTCTGAGCGCCTCCCGAAACCTGATCCGAGCCGCTGGACACCTGATCGGCGGAAACATTTATCTGTGAAAGGGCGGAATTGAGCCGCTTGTTTATCTCGTTGACAGCGTCAAACAGCACATGGAAATCCCCTTTGTAGCTCTCCTCGGGACACTTGGGAGTTACCGCAAAGTTTCCTCTTGCCATTTCCGACATCATACGGCCTATATCGCTTATGATGTTGTTGATATCCGTTACCAGAAATTCCGTTGCGTCCGCAAGTATCTTTGTTTCATCCTTGGTGTTGATCTTGGGAACAGGGCTTTTCAGATCGCCGTCCGCAAATTTCTTGATACGATCGGTGCACTGGGCAATAGGTACTCCTATATGCTTAGCCAGAGACGAGGCGCTGATAACCGATATACCGCCTGCAAGCAAAATCAGCACAACAAGGATTATCATGGCTCTGTAGGTATCGCCCAGAAAGTCCGACTGAGGGGCGCTGACCGCCAGCGACCAGCCGTTGGAATCGGCAATGGGCGCATAGGCTGTAATCATGCGGTGGTCTTTGAACTTCGCAATGGTAACGCCCTGCTCGCCCTTTATCATTTTTTGGTGAACCTCGGCCAGCTCCTTATAGCTGCTGTCGGAGGAAGCCATGGTGATATAGTTCAGCTCCTGCTTTACTGCGTCCGAATCTCTGTCCGCAATACGCAGACCGTCCTTGTTGAGAATGTATGCCTCCGTATTTTCGCTTATTTCAAGGCTTCTCATAGCGTCGTTCAAAAATTCCTCATTGGGCACAAAGTACACACAGCCTATTGACTTAGTGCCGAAAATTCCGTTTTCCCAAACGGGGGCTGCTATGATTACGGTGATCTTTCCCGTGATCTTTGAAACAAGAGGGTCGGAAATAAACGTATTTCCCTTCATTGCCTGACGGTAATATTCTCTGTCGTTATAGTCGCTGCCGTCAAGACCTATGCCGTCGGCGTTTATAAAGTTGCCCCGCTCAAAGCCATAGCCCATGGCAATGGAATCAAGAGCCGCCTGCTTTGCCTCGTCCGTGGAGTTCGGATCGGTAAAGGGTGCGTGACCGCCCGTTTCTATAGCCACATTCTGGGTAGACTTCATCTGCCACTTTACGCTCTCTGCGGCAGCTGTTGCTGTGTCGTAAATATCCGCCTGTATGTATTTCCGTGCAGACTCATAATTTGACGAGATCGCATAAAACCCCAGCACTAACAAGGGGATCATAACGATCAGCAGCGTTGATTTTATGATGTGATCTTTTATTGTTCTACTGCCCATTGGTTCACCTTCTATACTAATTTAATAGCGCTGTTTTAATAGCATGCTATTTTATAGCATTATGCCTGTTTTTGACCTGTCGGCAAACTGTTCCGTGTTCAGTCACAGGATCTTAACTGCCGACATTTTCGGACAAATTGCAGCGATAATCGAATGCTTTATATCCCACAAAAAGCCGGAAACGGTTTGTTCGGACTGTTTCCGGCTCATTATGCTGACAGCACTGTCAGCTGTTAAATTTCTACAGAATTCTTAGCCTGCCGCTTTCATATAACGCTCAAACTCGGCAATGTCAAGGCTCTTCTCACGGGCGTGCATCTCGGTAATAATGCCCTCCTTGACCATTCTTGCCAGCTCAAAGTCAAGGCTGACCATGCCGTCCTTCTTACCTGTCTGAATGGCGGTCTGAATAAGGTGTACCTTATTGTCACGGATCATGGCCTTAATGGAGTCGGTAGCGTTGAGTATCTCAAGGGCTGCCACACGTCCGCTGCCGTCCGCCTTGGGAATAAGGGTCTGAGCGCAAATGCCAACAAGTACCGTTGCCAGCTGGGTTCTGATCTGATTTTGCTGATGAGCGGGGAATGCGTCGATGATACGGTTGATAGTATCCGAAGCAGAGGTGGTATGGAGGGTGCTCATTACAAGGTGTCCTGTCTCTGCCGCGGTAACAGCCGCCGTAATGGTCTCGTAGTCACGCATCTCTCCCACGAGGATAACGTCCGGGTCCTCACGGAGCGCCGCACGGAGGGAAAGGGCGAAGGACTCAACGTCGTCCCCGACTTCTCTCTGGTTTACCATACATCTCTTATGCTCGTGGATATACTCGATAGGGTCCTCAACGGTGATGATATGCGCGCTGCGGTTGCAGTTTACATAGTCGATCATACCCGCAAGTGTGGTGGACTTACCGGAACCCGTAGGCCCTGTTACAAGGATAAGTCCTCTGGGGCGCATTGCAAAATCGCCCAGAATGGGAGGCAGATCAAGATCCTCCAGGGTGGGGATATCGTTACGCAGCAAACGGATAGATACCGCCGTGTCCCCTCTCTGGTGGTACACGTTGACTCTGTGACGGTAGCCCCTCTTGGTAACGTAGGAAAAGTCGCTGTCTATGCGGTTTTTGATGTTTTCGATGTTGCGCCCGTTGGTCATCTGCTCAACCAGCTTCATAATAGCGCCGTCGGTCATTTCGGGGTAAGAGCTAAGCTTACGAAGAGTACCGTGCAAACGCACAATGGGGGAAATTTTCGTGGTGAAGTGAACGTCCGAGCAGCCTAAAACTCTCGCCTCGTCAAGTATCTTGTCAATGTTGAGCACCACTCGGTCGGCTTTTTTTTCGATATCCATATTATCCTCCGTTCAGCCCTGTCTTTTATAAACAGGGCAGTAAAATATATTTGAAATTTCTTATGCTTAACGCTGTTATTAAACCGCAAATGTCAGCTTTACAAGCTCATCCATGGTAGTCCTGCCCTCGATAACCAGCTCCGCAACGTTGTCACGCAGCAGCTTGCAGCCCTCTTCTCTTGCCAGTGCAGCGATCTGGTCGGTCTTGCCGTCAGCGGCGATAAGGCTCGCCATATTGGGTGTGCAAAGCAGGATCTCATGAATAGCGGTACGTCCCGAATAGCCTGTGTTGTTGCACTTGGGGCATCCGCTGGAATCGTAAACGGTTATAGCCTGGGTCTCGTCGATACCGAGGAGCTGATTATCCTCTATCGTCGAAGCTCTTGGGGTCTTGCACTCGGAGCATACGACCTTACAAAGACGCTGAGCAACAATACCTATAAGGGAGGTCGCAACCATGTAAGGTGCAACGCCCATATCCACAAGACGGGTAACCGTCGAGGCGGCGTCGTTTGTATGGAGCGTAGACAGCACCATATGCCCTGTGATAGCGGCTCTGATAGCGATCTCTGCGGTTTCCTGGTCACGCATCTCTCCGACCATTACTATGTCGGGGTCCTGACGAAGAATAGAGCGAAGCGCAGCCGCAAAGGTCATACCTGCTTTATCGTTGATCTGACACTGGTTGATACCCTCGATATTTTTCTCGACAGGGTCCTCACAAGTAATAACGTTTACGTTAGGCTTAGCAAGCTCACCGAGAGCAGCATACAGTGTGGTAGTCTTACCGGAACCCGTAGGTCCTGTTACCAGCATAACTCCCTGGGGCACCTTGATAAGCTTGGAGAATCTGTCGTAATTGTAATCGGTCATACCGAGGTCGGTGATCTTTCTTACGCCCACATCGCCTGTGGCAAGAATACGTATAACGCACTTCTCGCCGTTTACCGTAGGCAGGTTAGATACACGGACGTCCAGCTTTGTTCCGTCCACCACCTGGGAGAAACGTCCGTCCTGAGGTACACGCTTCTCGGCAATGTTCATGCCGCTGATGATCTTGATACGGGTTATAAGCGAGTTATGTACAACGTTCGAAACATTCATAAGCTCAATAAGGTCGCCGTTTACACGGATCCTTATGCGTGTGAATGAAGCAAAAGGCTCAATATGAATATCCGTTGCGTCCGCTCTGAAGGAGTTTTCAACTATAGTGGTACAAAGCTTAACTATAGGCGCATTGTCAACGCGATCCGCGATTTCCTGAGCGTCAGCGTCCATCTCTTCCTGCTGGAACTGTCCCTCAACCGCGTCAATAACGTTGCCAACGTTGGCATTGGAGTAGATCTTTCCTATAGCCTTTGTAATTGCAGCCTTTGTCGCCAGCACAGGCACAACGTCCATACCCGTGATAACCTTGATATCCTCGAATATGTAGAAGTTTACAGGGTCATAAGATGCAACCGTAAGACGTTTACCTGTTATCTTGATAGCAATAATAGTATGCTTTTTCGCCTGCGCCTCGGGTATTTTCTTAACAGCCTCCACATCAATGGGAGTCTCGGGGTCGTCAAGATCCACAAAGGGGATACCCTGCTTTCTTGACAGCACCTGCCCGAACTGCACATCTGTCACATAGCCCAGCTCAATAACATAGTCACCGAAAAATTTACCGGGGGTATTGTCATTCTTCTTTGCGTCAAGGACGTTCTGAAGCTGTTCTTCGGTAATAATCCCGTTGTTGACCATATACTGACCTATAGGAACGTTTTTCATTTTGCTTTAACTCCTTCTCCGCAGATTTTTTTATGCACCGAGCTGCTTTCCTGCGGGAAAAGCAAGGGCGAAAATTTTCGGTAAAAAAACCGTAAAAAGCTTGAAAAAATCTATAAAAAGTGTTACAATGTTAGTAGCACTATGTTTTCGTAATGGAAAGGAATGGTAAGTTTGAAAGTAATTGGTCAACCCCTAAGCTTCAGCACACGGATAGTGTGCACAATTAAATTGCGGGAGGTAAAAACATGACTGTAGAGACCCTTGAGACAATGATGAATGTGACGATCTATGTATTCGTATTTCTTTTCGGAATAACCATCGGCAGCTTTTTAAATGTGTGCATTCTGCGGCTGCCAAAGGGCGAATCCCTTGTCAAGCGCAATTCCCACTGTATGACCTGCGGAACGGAGATAAAGCGTTATGACCTTATTCCCGTGTTCAGCTGGCTTATCCTGCGTGGCAAATGCCGCGCCTGCGGGGCGAAGATATCCCCTCGCTATATGCTCATTGAATCCCTTACGGGGATCACATTCCTGTGCATATTCTTCCGCTACAGCTTCTGGGAATGGGGAATTTATCCCGTAATGCTCTGCCTTTTTGCAGCAGGGCTTATAGTTCTCTGCTTTCAGGATATAGACAACAGAGAAATGTGCGTGTCGGTGCTTATCTACACCTTTGTTATCGGAATAGCCACTCACGTCCTGACCCTGCTCGGAGTTTCCGCAATGCCCGTAAGCGGCATTGTCGACGGACTTCTCGGAATGGTTTCCGTCAGCCTTGTTTTCTTTATCTTCGGCTTTGTGCTCACTCCCCTTTTCTACAACAATTTTGTAGATGAAAACCGTATGGAGCTTCGCAATATCCGCCGTCAGATGAAAAACGTGAAAGAAAACAGCCGTGAATACAAAAAGCTTAATGACAAGCGCCTTTCCCTTGAAAAAACCGTTGCAGACGAGCCACCCGTCTACGGCTTCGGAATGGGAGATGTTGTGCTAATGGCTGCGGGCGGTCTTATGCTGGGTCTTAAAGCCGCCATAACCGCAGGATTTACCGCCATAGTTGTTGGTGCTGTCTACGGAATAGTCCGCAAGATAACGCTGCCGGATGATTCACAGGACGCCGATGTTTTCGCATTCGGTCCCTTTATCATCATAGGACTTATGTTCGCCGCCTTTGTGGGCAGCGCGCCTATTGATATTTACTTTGCTATGCTGTCAGTTTAAAATGTAGGATAAATTCAGTATAAAAATTTCCCGTGCCGTGCCGATTGTGCACGGCACGGGATTTTTTATTCAACTAATTAAGCCTTTAACCGAGAGTCAGTCCATAGTTGTTATTAAGATATTCTATCTGCGCAGCATTCAGATTGTAGGAATCATTCGCCCACAGATCAGGGAATATAGCGGAGTCAAGAATATATTTACTGCCTCCGGTGAACGACGCCGTGTATGTATATTCACCGTTTTCGTTTTTCGTAATTGTCATTTCCAAAGTGTTCCACGGATCGTTGCCGACCTTCACCGAAACACCGTTTTCGCCCACGGGAGCCATTCCGTAAACGCCCTTGCCCTCTGTCACAATTGTTGCACTTGCATTACCAACTGTGACAGCCATACCCGACGGTACGTTGCTGCTTCCACCTTGGTTGTTGTTATTGCCGGTATTTCCAGTGTTGCTTCCGGTATTTCCAGTGTTGCTTCCGGTATTGCCCGTGTTGCTTCCGGTATTGCCCGTGTTGCTGCCAGTGTTTCCTGTGTTATTATTATCATTATTGTTGTTATTATTATTGTTGCTATTATTATTATTGTTGTTATTGTCTTCGCCGATTACAGGACCTGCGGTCGTTTCGGTCTTATCGGAGCATTTGCCATATGCAATAGTCGGGTTAGGTGAAAGAGATCCATCAATCGTCATACTCCGATCGCCGTCTTCGTCAGTATAAACGAAGTACATTATCGTCCCTGCAGAACGCGGAGACTTAATGCCGCCCGCATAATCAATAGCGGGATCATAATCTGCACCTGTATATTTTATGCACTTGAACATATACGCACCAAGTCCATAATTGCGCAACTGATAAGTGGTGTAACCGTTTTTGTTATTGCCGTCTCCGTCCGAATCCGAATAAGTGCCTCTTTTGGAGTTGTTGTAATAATAGTTGCTCGTTATTCTCAGATCAAGCACATGGCTTGTTTTGTCAAGGCTTGCATTCATATAGTAATCGGCAGGGCCGTAATAGCTTTCACCGAACACCATATACTGCGGCTTTGATCCATCCGATTTAAGCTGATTCGAATCAAAATCCAGCGTATCTGTCCTGTTATCCAGGGAACTTATGATCCGCCCCGTGCCTGTTTTGGGATTTCCCACCATGAAGCTGTAATCAGTCGTACCGTCAAACGCAATGACCTTTACCTTTTTCCTGTTTGGTTGGGTATTTGCATATACATTTCCCCCCGCATTAACAGGATTATGCGCCATAAAAGCGTCAATGGCCGTTTCTGCACTGTTCACAGTTATTTTGCTGCCAGCCATAGAACTGCCTGAACCTGCTGTCATGTCACATCCCTGCTCGATTATCAGCAGATTATTGGCATATCTGAGATTTTCTCCGATATAGGACGACATAGAGCTTTCCACAGTCTGCTGGTTGTTAATTACCTTAGCCGAGGTTGCAGCCGTGTTTATGGGATTTATCATCTGCACCACGCCCGTCATGATAATGCCGAAAATGGCAATTACCACAATAAGCTCCACAAGGGTGAATGCTTTTAATTTTTTCATATTATCACTCTCCCCATATCATCGGTGGAAATAGATGTATCTTACATCTGTTCCCTGTTTTTCCCGTTCTTCAGGCGATTGCATATTATGATGCACATATGCATTGGATGCATACACATTCACATTGGTAACATATTTTTCGCCTGTAGCTGTATACGTAGTACCGTTGACCTTGATCTTTTCGATCTTAAGCGTTTTGCCCTCACCGCTGTTGTATTTTTTTTGGGTAATGGGCACGGAGATCTGCTTGGCGTTACCCGTGGAGCTTTTTTCCGCGTCTGCCATCTGATCCGCAATGCTTGTGTACACCGCATCATTAAGATTGGTCATTTTCATCAGCTGGGTGTATGCCTGAACCAACAGCAGGGAGGAAACACCCAGTACCGCCAGTGCCACAAGGCACTCAATAAGAGTAAAACCTTTAATACGTTTTTTCATGGCTTACACTCCTCTCTGATAGTAAACATCCGACCATGCAAATACCTGGTCGCCCGCAGGTGTCGTTGTCTTATTGGGGTCGATAAAGGCTACGCCGATCTTCTGTCCACTTTCAAAATCACGACAGAAAATAGAACCAATTACTGAAATTGCATATTGACCCACCTTGTTTCCGTCTTGATATGAATCAATATGAATATTCGAGTTTGCACCGTTATTACCGCCGACAAGAGTAACCTTTGTGTACGGTGCATAAACATAACCTTGAATTGGGCCTTGTG
>CAMWLD010000012.1 GCA_947175005.1 uncultured Ruminococcus sp.
TATTTGGTTGTTTGGTTTATTTTTGATCTGTTGGTTGTTTTTTTTTCCGTTCAAGCACTTTGTTTGCTCTGGGGGGTTGTTTTTGGGGGCAGGGGCGGAGTCCCCTGGCGGGGGACGGGGGGCAGCGCCCCCTTTGGCACTAACATAGCGTTGCAAAATAAAGAACTACAAGCCCCCCCAAAAAACCGCCGCCCGATTTGGATAATTGAAAGTCGAAGTAACGCAAAACAAGGTATCTCACAATTACCAAAAAGGTGACAATCGGGCGGCGGTGCAGCATAGAAATGTGTGACGAACGTCACACGTTTCATGCTGCCGCCCGTAAGGGCGAGGTCGCTGACAGATACGAACAAAGTAAAGCGACAACCAACCAAATTCCGATATAACAGCAGACAGTTCAGCGTGTTCTACTGTAATTTATCATACACTGTTTTTCGCAAAATAATATTTTTACCTCTTGAAAAAAACGCCGCCTTATGTTATAATATGTTATAATAAAGAAGCAGAAAGGAGGCAGGAATTTTGAACTGTGACCCAAACCACCTTTCCCTTGAAAACGCATTTTCACAAGGGGCAGAAATAAACGGGGAAAACCTTATCATAAATATTTCGGGAGCAATTGCCGTACACGGCACCGAAACCGACAGCAATAATATCCGCTTTGACAATATGACCCTCACTTTTGAAAATTTCCGCCTTGTATCGGCTTTTATCCTTACCAGACGTGTCCTCGATTTCAAATCCAACTCACCAAAGGAAGTAAAGGGAAGAAAGCTCTACAAAAGTGAAATTGAAGATTTCACCCACCGCTTTGTAACCGAGGAATGGGACATTATGTCCTTTGAATTTTCGGATAAAAAAGGCGAATGCAAAGCCGCTTTTTCCCCCGTGTTTTCAGGTAACGGGGATATGTTCACCGTAAATATTTCCTGCGATAATTTAACAGCGGAAGCCGTAGGCGAGGGAGAAATTCTCCCAAAGGAAAAAATTCCCTTTTTGGAAAAATTTTCCAAATTTATAAAAGGCAAAAATTCCCGATAATAAAATATTGCACAACAAATTTCTTAAAAACTGTGCATTATTGCTATTGAAATATGAGACGTATGCTGATATAATATAATTGAACGTGTTCGGCAGGATTCGTATTATTAATGCAAAAATACATAAACCGACTGTCGGACATATAAATTTACCGAAAAATTTAAACGTTTTCGATATATTCCCCGAAAACAAAAATTAAGGAGATAATTTTATGCTTAATGCGATCGGTTCAAAGATAGATCTTTCAGTACCCGACAGCGAGTGCGGATATTACGAGCTGGTAAGCGATTTGCTGGACAGCGAGGTGGTTCAGCAAATGCAGCAGTATATGCACCATGGGCATACTACCTGCTTTCAGCATTGCCTGAACGTTTCCTATTACAATTATCTGCTGTGCAAGCTGCTGAGCCTTGACTGCCGCGCGGGCGCAAGGGCGGGTCTGCTGCACGATCTGTTTTTGTACGATTGGCATGATTATGTAAAGGTAAAGGGTCAGCGGATGCACGGCTGGACTCACGCGGGCACGGCGCTGGCGAACGTGCGCAAGTATTTCTCCATAACCCCCATGGAGGCGGATATTATCGAAAAGCATATGTTCCCCATGAACATTGCCCTGCCCAAATACCGCGAGACTGTGGTAATAATCTGCGTGGACAAGATATGCGGCGCTTGGGAGGTTGTGGCGCACTGGGGCTATTTAATGAAGCTTTTAGCCACATACCCCGTCCGCAAACACAGGGAGAGGCTTGCGGAAAAAGGAACGGCGGAAAAGGCTGCATAAAAACATACAACTACTGAAAAATACGGAAAGACCGGGCGATAAGTCACCCGGTCTTTTTTTACTTTTTGGCGCTTGCTTTGTAAATCGACGTTGTGGACGAATGGGAATGGAACATTCTCTGCACAAGGGTAGTTACTTCCGAATACTTGTATGAGCCTATTTCAAGGCGGGCTTTCTCAAAGGCTTTGAGCCCCGGGCTGTTCGGTGACTTTTTCCGAGCGGCTGCAAGGTTTCTTTCCATGAATCTGTTAAGGCTTTCGAGAAGCTCCTCACGTTTTTCCAAAGGGGTCAAGGGCTTTTTAACGGTTTCGTTCATATGCTTTTCGGGTAACTTTCGTTCGGTATTCAAAGGCTTTCCGAAAAGCTCCGCAAAGTCTTTATCGGTAAATACGGGGATCTCATTCGGGGAATTTTCGGGGAACATATGACGGATAGGCATATTTCTCCCCAAAAGCTCGGAAAAGTCCTTGCCGCTTGATTTTTCGGGGAACTTGTATTTGATAGTCATGGGCTTTCCGAAAAGCTCGGCAAAGTCTTTTTCGGTAAGTGTCGGGAGAGAATCATCTCCGAAAGATTCTGCCATATAGGCAACGCAGTTATTGTAAATTTCCCTGTTGGAAAGGGCTTTTTCCTGATACCATGCCTTGCTGCCGTCTTTATAATTAACAGTGCCTGCGGTATAGCTGGCGGTGGTGCGCTTATATGCGGAGCTTTGGGCGGCAAAGGAAATGTTTGTGCCCATTGTCTCCCCGTCCTTTGAAATAAGCTCGGACAAATTGCCTGTAAGGGTTTGCTGCTCAAAGGAACGCTCGGTATATTCCCACGTCTCCTCCACTGCGCTTGAAATGCCGTTCATATCCGAGCGGCTTTTGCCGAAGGTTTTGGAAAAATCGTCCATGTTAACGATAAAATGGCTTTCGGTGCTGCTGAATGTAAGGCTGTATTCTCCGTGTTCCTCATCTTCAAAGGTGAGGGTCTGTTCCATATATGTATAGCAGTATGCGCAGCCCTTGCCCATGCTCTCATCGGTAATGAACTCTGTCCTTTTATAGACGGATTCGGATTTGGGCAGGGTAAGCTGGAGAGTATCGGTATCTCCCTGCGCCCGACGGAACTTTTCGATAGACGCTATCCTTGCTTCATCGCCTTTGGCAATTGCGTCCGCCATTGCCTGGGTAGTGTCGACCTTTACATTAAGAGTGTTTTTGGTGCTTGTGTATGATCCGCTGCCTTCGATGCTTACTTGCATAATAATACTCCTCCCGTTAGTTGATTTATTGTTGCTACAAATCGCCGAATTGCCGATCAAAGCCTCCGCCCATAGACGTTTTGAAAATGCGAAAATTTAAAAAAGCGGATTTATCGGCGTTCCTTTGATCTATAACACTTCTTATATATATTATCGGCAGGAAAATTTAAAACTTTAGCTTTAATATAAATTTTTCTGCATAAAAAATCCCCGGTCAATCAAACGATCGACCGGGGGATTTTTATATGCAATTATCTGATCTCTGACAACCGATCTCCGGAAGCTTAGTCCTCCTGATGATCCTCGATATACTTAACGATATCGCCAACAGTCTTAAGGTTCTGCGCTGCTTCCTCGGGGATCTCGATGTCCAGCTGCTCCTCGAACTCGTTAATAAGATCAATAATGTCAAGAGAATCCGCACCCAGGTCTTCCTGAATGGTGGCGCTTTCGGTTATCTTATCCTCCTCAACGTCCAGCTTCTCCTGAATGATCTCCTTTACCTTATCAAATACCATTTGATTTTCCTCCTTGAAAATATTTATAATAAAGACACAATTTGTCCTTATCTCGTTAACTTTTCGGCTTATTCCATGAACTCACCGATTTTTCTAAATTTATTATATCGTTCATTCAGCAAAACGTCAATATCTTTTGCCATTTTCTTATTCAGCGTTTTTACCAAAAATTCAGCGATATTTTCGGCAGTGGTCTCGGGATCGTTGTGTGCGCCCCCTTCCGGCTCGGGTATTATCTCCTCGCAAATCCCCAAGGATAGGGCGTCGTGGGAGGTTATCCGCATTATTCCGCAGGCTTCCTCTTCCCTTGAGGGGTCTTTCCAGAGAATGGAGGCAAAGCCTCTGGGAGAAATTACCGAGTAGCTGGCATTTTCCAGCATGGCAAGCTCGTCGCATACACCCAGCGCCAACGCGCCGCCGCTGCCCCCCTCTCCCAGCACAAGGGATATAACGGGGGTTTTAAGGGTCATAAACTCCGCCAGGCTTCGCGCTATCGCCTCTCCCTGCCCGCGCTTTTCCGCCTCTACCCCGCAGAATGCCCCGGGGGTGTCGATAAAGCAGATAACTGGACGGTGGAATTTCTCCGCCTGATGAGCAAGCCTCAAAGCCTTTCTGTAGCCCTCGGGATGAGGCATGGCAAAGTTTGAGGCCTTGTTTTCATAAATATCCCGCCCCTTTACCTCGGCTATTATTGTAACGGGCGTGCCCTCCAGTCTGCCTATGCCGCCGAGAATAGCCCCGTCGTCACCGTAAAACCTGTCCCCGTGAAGCTCAAAAAAATCCGTAAATATCAGGGGAATGTAATCTCTTATCGTAGGACGGTTTTTGTTCCGCACTATCATCAGCCGCTCAAAGGGCGTAATTTCCCGCTCCTGACTGACGTTTGCAGCACCGCTCATATTCTCAGCCATTTTTTCCCGCTCCTTTCCCGGGTTTATTTTTATGTGCACCAAAGATTCCCTCGGACTTGCCGGGTTTATCGGATCTGTCGGACTTTCCGGCACTGTCGGATTTACCGACACTGTTTGCATTGCCGGCATTGCTTGCATTGCCACTGCTTCCTGTATTATCATCGTTTTCTTTGGAGGCAGGTCTTTCCTTTGGTGTTTTTGATGTACTTTCGGAGGATGATGTATCGGAAGATTTTTCGGTCGGAGAAGTTTCCGCCGAAGATTTAACGGGCGGTCTGTGCAGCCTTATCAAATGGGCAATGGTCCTCCGCATACTTTTCCGCTCACAGATAAAGTCCACAAAGCCGTTTTCCAGCAAGAACTCGGCGGACTGGAAATCCTCGGGCAGCCTTTGCTTTATAGTGCCCTCGATAACGCGCCTCCCCGCAAAGCCTACGAGCACCTTCGGCTCGGCAATGATAATATCCCCCAGCGACGCAAAGGACGCCGTAACGCCGCCTGTGGTGGGGTCTGTGAGGACGGTGATGTATAATACTCCCGCCTCGGAGAGCCTTGCCGCAGCGCCGCTTGTTTTCGCCATCTGCATAAGAGACACAAGTCCCTCCTGCATTCTCGCCCCTCCCGAGGCGGTGAACAGGATAAGAGGAAGCTTTTTTTCGGCAGCCCTTTCAAAAGCCCTTGTTATCTTCTCTCCCACAACGCTGCCCATGGACGCCATCATAAAATGAGAATCCATAACGCCGATAATGCACGGCTCGCCATGAATGGTGCATTCTCCCGTTACAACAGCCTCGGTCAGTCCCGTTTTTTCCTGCATAGCCCCGATCTTTTCCTCATATCCGGGAAAATCTATGGGATTTGCGGTCTGCATATCCTTGTCGTATTCCTTGAATGTGCCCTTGTCACAGGTAATAGCTATCCTGTCCCTTGCATTCATACGGGCATGGTAGCCGCATTCGGGGCACACCCACATATTCTTTTGCAGCTCGTCCGCACCGCAGCTGTTCTGACAGCGGGGACATCTGAATTCCTTTGTTTCGTTCTTTTCATCACCGTTAAACCGTGTGGTGACCATCTTGAATAAATCTTCCAGCAAGATGAAAACTCCTTCTACTAGAGGCAAGAAGCAGGAGGCAAGAGGCAAGAATTGACAGAAACTGTTTATGTTCTTGCAGGCTGCTGCTTTGCTTTTTCTCTTTTATTTTTTATTAATAAGATTTATAAAACAATTCTTCTTATCAAGAATTTGATAACTGTCATAATTAAAATTACCTTTGCCGTAAACCGTCCGCCCTTTTCGTCAAATTTAAACAGGGCGGGGGCGGGCAGCCAGGAGACCTGCCACGGAAGCAGGAGGGAAAGCATTAATATCCACCAGTAATCTGTGATATGTCTGCCTCCGGAAATTTTCATTTTTTTGGTAACGGGTTCTTCGGTATCGTCGGAAACCCGTATGCCCTTTGGCGTGCCGAATTCCCTTATGACCGCCTGGGGGGCGGCGTAATTTTCCCCGAAATCGGGGGATTCAAAGGGGATCAGCCCCGCATAGGGGTTTGCAAAGCTTTTTGCGGTCTTTACCTTTTTGGGAACAACAATGTCCTCTCCCGCAAGGGTAAAAAGCTCGGGGGCTGACACGTCCGTCAGCGGCTTTGCATTATTCCGGTACGCTGCCGAACGGGGCAGGGGGGTATTATCTTTTTTCGGTGTGCTGCTTCCGCAGTCAAGGCATACCCCTCTTACCATATGTCCCCCGCAATTCGGGCAGATCTTTTCTTTCTTATCCGTCATAATATCATCACCCTTTGAAATAAATTATGTTTGCCTTTGTGTTTGATTCGGGGAGCGGCAGTTTATTCAAGGTTTTTTTAGCAACCGGTCCAGCCGCCGCTCATTATTAATTAAGTTTGTTTTCCAGATACTTAATGCCGTAAGTTCCCTTTTCAAATTCTCCGTCGCGGATAAGGGAAAGCTGGAAATCAATATTAGTGTCAACACCCTCAACGATAAATTCCGATAACGCCCACTTCATTTTGGCAATAGCCTCCTGCCTTGTGGGGGCGTGAACTATAAGCTTAGCTATCATGCTGTCGTAATATGGGGGAATGGTATAGCCCTGATAAACGGAGCTGTCCACCCTTATCCCGGGGCCTCCCGGAATGTGCAGAGCGGTTATCGTTCCAGGGCAGGGACGGAAATTCTTTTCGGGATTTTCCGCATTTATCCTGCATTCTATGGAATGTCCGCGGAGGGAAATATCCTCCTGAACAAAGGGCAGCTTTTCCCCTGCCGCTATGAGTATCTGCTGCTTTACAAGGTCTATCCCCGTTACCCATTCGGTTATGGGGTGCTCCACCTGGATTCGGGTGTTCATTTCCATAAAATAGAAATGCCCGTTTTTATCCAGCAGAAATTCAATAGTCCCCGCATTGTGGTAGCCGCAGGCCTTTGCGGCGGATACGGCGGCTCTGCCCATTTTTTCCCGCAGCTCGGGGGTCGTTGCCGTTGAGGGAGTTTCCTCCAGAACCTTTTGATTTCGCCGCTGCATGGAGCAGTCACGCTCGCCCAGATATACTGCATTCCCCTGCTTATCCGCCAGTATCTGCACCTCGATATGCTTGGGATTTTCGATAAATCTCTCCATGTATATGGAATCGTCCCCGAAAAAATTCCTTGCCTCGGCACGGGCGGCGTTAATGGCAGGCTCCAGCTCCTCGGGGGAATTAACAAGACGTATCCCCCTGCCGCCGCCCCCTGCGGAAGCCTTTATCATCACAGGGCAGCCCATAGCACGGCAAAGTATCTTTGCCGCTTCCATATCGGGCACAGCCCCGTCCGACCCGGGAATAACGGGCACGCCCGCTTCTTTCATGGTCTCCTTTGCGGCGGCCTTGTCCCCCAGCATTCTTATGGACTTCGGGGACGGCCCTATGAATTCAATGCCGTTATTAAGGCAAAGCTCCGCAAAATCGGCATTTTCCGAAAGAAAGCCGAAGCCGGGGTGCAGTGCGTCCGCTCCCGTCATTTTGCAGGCCTCGATAATTGCCTCTGCGTTAAGGTAGCTGTCCTTGGTGGCAGCAGGCCCTATGCAGACGGTCTCGTCGGCTATTTTGGCGTGCAGGGCGTGTTTGTCCGCTGTGGAGTGGACGGTCACTGTGTGGATACCCAGCTCCCTGCAAGCCCTTATTATTCTCACGGCTATTTCCCCGCGGTTTGCGATAAGTACTTTTTTAAACATTTTTTTACCTCCCGCTGATTATCTTTCCGCACCAAAGGCACGCTGAAACTTAGGGGGTTACCGCTAACTTTCAAACTTTCAGCCCTTTAAATTAATTATTAATTTATCGTGCAGTATAAATTGCGAAAGTTATTTGATCGCAAAGGAAATTTCCGCCGTTACAGCCTTTTCGCCGTTTACGGTGCAAATGCCCTTGCCATAGCCCACAGGGCCTTTTACCTTGATAATTTCCACCTCGATGCGAAGCCTGTCCCCGGGAACGACCTGACGGCGGAAACGAGCTTCCTTAATGCCGCCGAAAAAGCCTATCTTGCCCTTGTTTTCGGGAAGAGCCAGCATTGCGGCGCAGCCCGCCTGAGCCATCATTTCCACCATAAGCACTCCGGGTACTACCGGATAATCGGGAAAATGTCCCTTAAACCAGAATTCATCGGGGGTCATATTCTTGTAAGCCACTACCCTTTTGCCCGGCTCAAGCTCCTCTATCTCGTCAATGAGAAGAAACGGGTCGCGGTGGGGTATAAGCTCCATAATTTCGCTTTTATTCATCATAAATTTTACCTCAATTATTTCTAAAATTTAACGTATTTAACAGGTCACTTGAAAAGAACGGGGTTTCCTGCCTCCGTCAGCTAAGTTCCTCATCGCAAAAGCCTTCCCAGTCGCCCTCGGCGTTTTCGTAGCTGAGAGTCACCCAGTCGTAACCGTCGGCCTTTACCTGCTCCCAGGGAATGCTCCTGCCGTCAATGAGAATGCATTCGCCGTCGCTGTTGAATTCATAGTTGTGCTTTTCCTCATCATAGGGTATCTCATAGGCGAACTGTGCCATTATCTTGCAGGGAGAAAAGGGCAGCTCGGAAACAAGGCGGGGCTTTTGCATACTGTCCGCCACAAACATATTGTCATAGCCGTGAAGAGCGTTGTCAAAGAGGGTGACCTTTTCCTTGGTTTTTACCGACTCCGCCACAAAAAGGCTTCTGCCCGAGGGGGTGTCGGTGTAAAGACCCGTGCGGGGGTCATATTCACCGTAGGCGTACACCTTGAAAAGCTGCTCCCCCTCACTGTCCTGCAAAATAAACGAAACGGAATCACCGTGGTCGATAACGTCTGCTGTATAGCCTTCCAAATAAGATGGTATAGGCATATTTTTCTCTCCCTTTCCTGTAATGTTCCTTAAAATTTTTCCTTATTCTATTACCATGATCGGCTGGTCAAATTCGACCGCCTGGCCGTCCTTGACGAATATCTTTGTAACAACTCCGTCAATGTCGCTCTGGATCTCATTCATAAGCTTCATGGTCTCGATTATCATTATAACATCGCCCTTTTTAATGCGCTGACCTACCGTTACAAAAGGCGGCTTGCCGGGGGCGGAGGCGGCATAGTATGTGCCGACAATGGGGGCTTTGACAGTAGTTCCGGAGCCTGCTGCTGCGGGCGCTGCCTCCTGTACGGGGGCGGGTGCAGGCGCTGCCTGCGCACTTGCAGTGACGGGGGCTTCGGTCTGCGCACCTGCCGGTACTGCCCCATTCCCTCCTGCGGGCACTACGATTATCTGCGGCGCGGGAGGCGCCTGCACGGGAGGAGGCGGGGGAGGCGGATTATGAGCGGCTTTTTTGGAATTTCCCTTTATGACCAGCTTCACCCGCAGTTCCTCGTCGGTGAGCCTAAGCTCCTCCAGGTCGTTTTTCTTGATGATCGCGGCAAGCGCCGCTATATCCTCGATCTCCATATCAAAAGGCAGTGTAGCCATGTTAAATTTCCTTTCTTTATTTATTTTTATGCTAAGGTCCTATTTAAATTGTAATTCAGTGTAGCTTTGCGATTTCTTGTCTCTACTCGACAAACTTCTTAATGCACAAGGTCGCATTATGTCCGCCGAAGCCGAGAGAGTTGGACAAAGCGGCATTTACGGTCATATTTCTGTTGCCCTCCACGCAGTAGTCCAGGTCGCACTCGGGGTCGGGCACTTTGTAGCCCACGGTTGCGTGAACAAAATCGTCACGGCAGGAGAGGGCGGTCATGATCGCCTCAACACTGCCTGCAGCCCCCAGCAAATGTCCTGTCATGGACTTGGTGGAGTTGATAACGACCTTGCGGGCGTATTCCTCGCCAAGGGCGTTCTTTATGGCAATGGTCTCGTACTTGTCGTTAAGTCCCGTGGAAGTGCCGTGGGCGTTGATGTAGTTTATATCGGCAGGGGTCAGCCCTGCTTCCTCCATAGCCAGTTTCATGCCCATTCCTGCAGCTTCTCCCGTGGGGGAGGGGCTGGTCATGTGGTATGCGTCGCAGGTAGCGCCGTAGCCCGCTATTTCGGCGTATATCTTAGCGCCTCTTGCCTTGGCGTGGGAAAGCTCTTCTATTATCAGCATTCCGCTGCCCTCTCCCAGCACAAAGCCGTTTCTCTCCTTGTCAAAGGGAATGGAGGCGCGGTCGGGGTCGTCCGAGCGGGTAAGGGCTTTCATATTGTTAAAGCCGCCCAGGTCAAATTCGCTTATGCACGCCTCTGCGCCGCCCGCAATGGCAACGTCCAGATAGCCGTCCTTTATTTTGCGGAACGCCTCGCCGATAGCGTGAGTAGAGGATGCGCAGGCGGTGGTGGTGCAGAAATTATCCCCTTTAAAGCCTGTTTTCATGGAGATAGTCCCCGCTGCCATATTGCCTATTATCATGGGCACGTAGAATACGGAGATCCTTCCCGGTCCCTTTTCAAGATATTTTTTATGCTCCTTTGTGGTAAGGGTAAGTCCCCCGATACCTACGCCCGCAATAACTCCCGCTCTGAAGGGGTCAATGTCGGAAAAGTCGCTGCCCGAATCCTCCAAAGCGTCAAGGGCTGCGGTAAGTCCGAACTGTGTGAACCTGTCCATTCGGGCGGCTTCCTTTTTGGCTATCCGCTTTTCGGGGTCAAAGTCCTTTACAGCCCCTGCCAGCTTTACCTCGAATTCGGGACTGAAATCATTCCCGATGTCGGGCAGCTCACGCAGCAGCGAAAAGCCCTTTTTCCCTGCCTTTACCGAGCTGTAGAACTCGTCAACGGTATTTCCTATGGGGGATACTATCCCCATTCCTGTAATTACTGCTCTTCTCATTAAAATTCATTCCTTTCGCGGCGTTATGCCGCCATGCTAAACAAGTTTAGCTGCAACAAGTTTAGCTGCTATGTTAGACGGAGGCGGTCTGCCGCCGCTCCCGATAGCTTTGTTGATATGTTAAATTAGGCGGCTGCACAGCTCATGTACTGTGAAGCTGTTTACATACTGAGTCCGCCGGAAATCTCGATCACCTGTCCCGTTACATAAGAGGAATCCTCGCCCGCAAGGAACGATACCACGCTCGCTATTTCCTCAGGCTCGCCGTAGCGCTTCATGGCAATGCGGGAGAGCATAGCCGCCCGCTGCTCCTCGGTAAGCTTGTCGGTCATGGGGGTGTGGATAAAGCCCGGTGCAACGGCGTTTACGGTAATGCTTCTGCCGCCCAGTTCCTTGGCAACGGTCTTGGTCATGCCGATTATGGCTGCTTTTGAGGCGCTGTAGTTTATCTGAGCGGGATTGCCGTAAATTCCCGAAACAGAGGCGAGGTTTATGATATGTCCGCTTTTCTGACGGATCATTACCTTGCCTACCAGCTTCATCATGTTGAACACGCTCTTTTGGTTCACGGCAATTACCATGTCATACTGTTCCTCGGTCATCATTGAGGTGGGCACGTCTCTTGTAATGCCTGCATTATTCACCAGCACATCTATAGTGCCGAAGCGGGTCTTAACGTCCTTTACAAGCTTTTCACAGTCGGCGTGCTTGGAAACGTCCGCAGGGAATATTTCCGCCTCCACGCCCTTTTCTTTTACCTTATCCACAATGTCGTTATTTTCAAATGCGGACATATTAAGGTCGTTGAATGCGATATTGAAGCCGTCGGCTGCAAGGCGGAGTGCAATTGCTGCTCCTATGCCTCTTGCAGAGCCTGTTATGAGTGCTGTTTTTGTTGTTTGCGCCATTTATATTTACCTCCGTTGTAATATTTTTGGGTGTATATTTTCTTTGCTGTATTTATAAGCCTATCAGAATTCGCTGCCCAGCAGTTCGGAAGCCTTGCTGCAAAGCTCGTCCATAATTGCGCTTACGGGCTTTACCTCGTTTACCATGCCCGCAATAAGTCCGCAGAGCATTGAGCCTTCCTCGGTGTTGCCGTCAACTACCGCCTTTCGCAGAGAACCCACGGTCAAAGCCTCGAAATCCTCCGGGGGTGCGGCGTTTTTCTCCATTTCCTGGAGCTTTCGGGTGTAGCGGCTTTTTATGCAGCGGCAGGGGCTGCCCGAGTAGAAGCCTGTTATGGCGTTGTCGGTGTCCTTTGCCTTTATTACTGCGTTTTTATAGTTTTCATGTATCTGGCATTCCTCCGAAGCAAGGAAGCGTGTGCCTATCTGAACGCCCACAGCGCCAAGCATAAAGGAAGCGGCTATCCCTCTGCCGTCGGCAATGCCTCCTGCGGCTATTACGGGAACGCTGACAGCGTCGACTACCTGGGGCACAAGGCACATGGTGGTGTTCTGCCCGATATGTCCGCCGCTTTCCGTGCCCTCCGCAATAAGTGCGTCCGCACCGAGCTTTTCAAGCCTTTTAGCAAGTCCCACCGAGGGCACTACGGGAATTACCTTTATCCCCGCCTCTTTCCAGGCTGCCATAAACGGCCCGGGGTTGCCTGCTCCCGTGGTGACAAAGTCTACCTTTTCGTCGATAACAAGCTGTGCAAGGTCCGTGGCATTGGGGGACATGAGCATTACATTCACGCCGAAGGGCTTGTCTGTAAGCTCCTTGCACTTTCTGATCTGGTCGCGCAGATAGTCGATAGGGGCAGAACCGCCTGCGATTATCCCTGCGCCGCCCGCATTGGAAACCGCCGAAGCAAGCTTGCTTTCGGCTATCCATGCCATTCCACCCTGGAGTACGGGGTGGGTGATGTTTAAAAGTTCGCATATTTTGTTCATTGCATTTGTTCTCCTTTGTAATAATTTATGGTGATTCAAAATTTAACTTTCTTCCACGTCGGGGTCAATGAAAATCACCGTTACCGAGCAAAGGCTGCCGTCCTCGGAATATCCCCAGTAAACGGGGTAAACGCCGTCTCCCCAGCCCGTGGCGAACATGGGGATATGCATATCCGTATCGGGAACGGTAAGATCGATAAAATCGCCGCCCTCTCTTTGGTGGTCGGGGTCTGCCTTGTAGGACTGCTCAAAAAGCTCCGACAGATAGCCGTCATAGATGTTATCGTCATTTTCCTTTTCCCATTTGCTGGCAAATTCGGAATATGCCGATAAAGCCGACATATCGGCAATTGCCGCAAGTCCTGCATCAACGGGGAATCCAAAATATTCGCCCTCTTTTAGGTTTGCTACCTCTTCGGGGTCCTCCGTGCCGTTAAGCGCCATGGCGAAGCTTACGGGAGGCTTATCGGCAAAGGGCACGGTGACTGCGGCAATACGTTTACTGCTGTCAAAATCGGCAATGCACGCCTTTACATCATACTCGCCTGCGGGGACACTTTCGGTATATGGTCTCACGTCCTCCACACCAAAGAAAAACAGAGGATCCAACACCGCCAGCTTTCCCCCTTTTACGGTAAGTTTTGAAAAGGTGATTATTTCCGAGTTCCATATCCTTTGTTCGGAAAATAGTTTATCGTATTTTTCCTTGTTCATAGCGTTTCTCCTTGTTTGTACTGTTGTTTCCGCTTCTTCCTTGACAGCGGCTGAAATTTGAGCCGATTCGGTTTCAACAGTGCCGTTTTCGGAACAGGCTGTAAATCCAAATCCAAGCATTATTACCGAAAATAACAGTAAGAATTTGTAAATTTTCACAAAAGCCCCTCTTAATTTTTTGCCAGATTTATTTCTTGCCTCCTGCTTCTTGCCTCTTGCCTCTAACTGTGCTTTAATATTCAAAAATTACCGCACCTAAGGTCAGTCCTGCGCCGAAGCCCACAAAGCATATTTTCTGCCCGCGCTTTACAGCTCCCGAGGTCACCGCCTCGTCAAAGGCTATTGGGATAGAGGCGCTGGAGGTGTTGCCGTGACGGTCGATGTTCACATAGAATTTATCCATGGAAACGCCCAGATTTTTTGCGGCGGTCTCGATAATGCGGATATTCGCCTGGTGGGGCACGAACACGTCAATATCGTCTATGTCAAGCCCGGCGGCGGCGGCGGCGTTCTTTGCTGCGCCTGGCAGCGCTTTGGTGGCGAACTTGTAGACCTCCTTGCCGTTTTGAACCAGCATATTATGGGTTATTTCGGGGTCGGTCTCATCGTCAATGACTGTGGGAACATCGGGCATAAAGGGGTGGATATTATGGGCAGTTCTTGCATAGAGAAACTTCGCCCCCGTGCCGTCCGCACCTGTCCAGGCGGCGAAAAGCTTGTCCGAACGCTCCACTATAACAGCGGCTGCGCCGTCCCCGAAAAGCACGCATGAAGAGCGGTCCTCAAAGTTGGTGATATGGGAAAGGCTTTCCGCTGCGCAAACGAGGACATATTTAAGGTTATCATCCGTAGCAAGATACCTGCGGGCGGTATCAAGAGCATACACAAAGCCCGAGCAGGCAGCCCCCAGATCGAAGCAGGCAGCGTTTACCGCCCCTATCTCCCGCTGGATAAGGCAGGACACCGAGGGGGTGGAAAAATCGTTCGTAATGGTGGAGGTTATTATAAGCCCTATGTCGGCAGGGTCGATATTTGCGCGCTCCATGGCCTGCTTTGACGCACAGGCGCCCATATGCCAGGTAGGCTCGCCCCCGCTCATTCTGCGCACGCTGATACCCGTGCGGGTCTTTATCCACTCGTCGCTTGTGTCCACGATTCTGGACATATCATCGTTGGTAACAGCCACGGCGGGCGCATAGCTTCCTGTGGAGATAATGTTTATCCCTGTCAATACCATCAATCCTTTCGGGGGTAAAATTATTCTTGTAAATTTCTTCCGGATATGTTATACTTGTCATAGGCGGTATTTTTTGCCGTGCAAAAAATTTTCACTGTCAATGAAAATATCCATATAATATTATTGTAATATATTTTGGGCGTGCTTGTCAACCGATATTTTGTATTTTTTGAAAAAATTTACAAGGTGAGTAGATTTTATGTAAACTCTAAGTTATATTTTATTATTTTATACTTTTAGTATAATATAATAGCTAATGACGGGGCTTGTTTGGGGAAATGTTTTGGGAATTTGCCGCTGATACAGTTTATAACAGCTCATTTTTATGTATGCAATTGCATAGAGAAAACAGCATAATAAAAATTATGCTTAGAAAATTTATGCTAATTTTTGTGCAGACATACAAACCTTGCAAATTATTGGGGTTATTTTGCATAAAGCTATTGACAAGCTTGACAAAATTTGCTATAATAAAAATACGAAGACCATTAAATTTCCGCTTATCGGCGGATTTTCCGATCTCGGCAGAAAAATTCTTGCGTTACAGTTGTTTCGGAGTATAAAAAAAAGTGATTTAATTTAAATAAATTTTTGGAGGTAAAAAAATATGTCAAAAAATGTATTTCTTTTTTCGGGACAGGGAAGTCAGTATCCGGGAATGGGGGTCAGCTTTGCAAACAGTGATGTAAAGCTTAAAGCCATATTTGACGAGGCAAGCGAGGTACTGGGGTTTGACCTGTTGGACAAGTGCGCAAACGCTCCTGCGGAGGAGCTTTCCCGGACGGTCATTTCACAGCCTGCCATTATGGCGGTCTCCCTTTGCGCGGCCGAGGCGTTGAGGGATAGGGGGATAGTTGCCGAGGCTGCGGCGGGGCATTCGCTGGGGGAATATGCGGCTATGGTTTACTGCGGTATCGTTTCAAGGGAGGACGGCTTTAAGCTGATAAAGGCAAGGAGCGAGGCCATGCAGAGAGCTTCCGAAGCTGCAAAGGGGGCTATGTACGCCATTATCGGCAAGACTCCAGGGGAGATAGAGCAGGCTTGCGAGGCTGCGGAGGGGTATGTTGTGGCTGTGAACTACAATTCGACCGTGCAGACGGTCATTGCAGGGGAGGAAGAGGCTGCGGCAAAGGCGGCGGAGGCTTTGACGGCTGCGGGGGCAAGGGCTGTGCGGCTGGGGGTTTCGTCGGCTTTCCATTCAAAGCTTATGCAGCCTGCGGCAGATGAGTTTTTGCCTGTGGCAAAGACGTTTGGGTTTAATGAGCCGAAGATCACTATGATGAGCAACATCAGCGGGGGTGTTCTGGACAGCGTGGAGGGCATGGCGGAGCGGCTGGCAAAGCATATTGTTTCCCCTGTGCGGTTTACGGACGAGCTGGCGGCGCTGGACGGTATGGGGTTTGACAAGTTTATTGAGTGCGGCCCGGGCAAGGTGCTGACGGGATTGGTGAAAAAGACACTTAAAGGGGCGAACGCCGTAAATGTGCAGGATATGGACGGGTTGGAGAAAGCGTGCGGCTGACAAAACAGAAGGCAGACGAGCCTTGCAAAATAACGGTTTAACGTCACACTAAAGCATTACAAGATTACTCACGTCACTCGGGTTCCAAGGGCGGAGCCTTTGGCGGGGACGGGGGCAGC
>CAMWLD010000013.1 GCA_947175005.1 uncultured Ruminococcus sp.
TTATTTGGTTTTTGCAGCTGATACTCCTTCTTTGTACGCCCAAATAATGGCAGGGTGAAGAGGTTCAGATAATTCTTCTTATGATAAATACCGCAGGCTATATGTACAAAGCGCTGATTCCTGTCAACAGGCAAAACACACGACGAGGTCTGCTTGTATATTTTTGGCGGTACTTTTTGATATACGGGCTGATTTTATTTTTAATTATATGTCTGTTTTGGTGGTGACATTTTATTGTCTTTCCATAAAAAATTTCCCCTTGAACATCATAAAATGTCCAAGGGAATTTTATGTACTTTTTTCACAAATCTGACAATGTGAAATTGTGCAAAAGGCAGATAAATGTTAAAAAATTGTAAAAACCGACCCGACAGTGAAATTTTTTGGCCTTCTCAATCGTTTATTAAGCAGAAGATAAAATTCGGGGGCTGTGGGAATATATCAACCTTTCGGTAATACCGAAAAGTTGATATCCCCGAAAGAAGTAAAACGAGAAACCTTGAGGAGGAAAAAGAATATGTATGAAAGAAACGATATGGCAGGCTTTTGCCGCCCCAATGTAATAATAGCAGACAGCAGAGACAACACCGACAGCAAGCTTTCCGAGCTGCTGCTGCGGGAGGAAATAAACGTGATGAATGTAAAAAGCGGCAGCAAGGTGCTGGCAAGCATTGTGCCCCATATGATGATAATCAGGGACGGTGGGATAAACAGCCCCGCCTTTGATGAGATAGAGCGGGTGCGGAGTATGTCGGACATACCTATACTTACCGTTTCCGAGGACTGCACGGAAATATACAGGATAATGGCGCTCACCAAGGGTGCGGACGCTTGTATGTCCGCCGACGAGCTTTCCGTGTTTGAGTTCAAGGCAAGAGTGGTCTCAATGCTCCGCCGTTACCTTAAAAGAGATTTTATTTATATGCCCCCAAGATTTTCGGGAGATACCATTACAAACGGCGTGCTCACCCTTGACCGCCGCCGCAGAGAGCTTTATTCCTCGGGGGTACAGGTGCGCATGACCTCTATCGAGTACGGCATAATGGAATATCTTATGGAAAACTGCGGAAACGTCTGCGCGATCAATGATATTTACCGTCGGGTATGGCGGGAGAAGCCCTATTCCGTCCGCAAGACCGTAGTGGAGCATATCCGCCGCATACGCTGCAAAATAGAGCCCGACCCCCACAATCCCAGCTACATAAAGGTCGTTTTCGGAGTGGGATATAAAATGGAGCGAGCGGGATAATTGCAAAGATTTGCAGGGAAAATTATTTGCATAACATAATTCCGAACCGTAAAATAACCAAAGGCTGTTACAGAATCAAACTGCAACAGCCTTATTTTTTTGCACTTTATAAAATCACCGCATGGTGGTATATCCCATAAGGTACTCGTCGACCGCCTTTGCAGCCTCTCTCCCCTCTCGTATAGCCCATACCACAAGGGACTGACCGCGGCGCATATCCCCTGCTGTGAAAAGCTTTGGAATGCCTGTAAAATAACCGTCGGGAGAAACCGTGGCAATGTTGGTTCGGGGGGTAAGGTCTGCGCCGAAGGAATCGGCGATATATTTTTCCGTACCTAGAAATCCTGCGGCGATAAGCACCAGGTCTGCGGGGATAATTTCCTCGCTGCCGGGTATCTTTTCGGGTCTCATACGCCCTGTTGCCTCGTCCTTTACCTGCTGTAATTTCACCGTTTCAATGGAGCGGATATGCCCCTCCTCGTCGGGAATAAACTTGTTCACAGTGGTGCAGTAAATTCTCGGGTCGCTGCCGAATACGGCGATCGCTTCCTCCTGACCGTAGTCGGTCTTGCATATCCTCGGCCATTCGGGCCAGGGGTTATTTTCAGCACGCACATCGGGGGCTTTCGGCATCATCTCCAGCTGCACCACCGACTTGCAGCCGTGGCGGATAGCCGTGCCCACGCAGTCGTTGCCCGTGTCTCCGCCGCCTATTACGACAACGTTCTTATATTTTGCGCTGATGAAATAGCCGTCGGAAAGGTTGGATTTCATAAGGCTCTTTGTGGTGGATTTAAGGAAATCGACCGCAAAGTAAATGCCCTTGCTGTCCCTGCCGGGGGCGTTTATATCCCTGGGGTTGCCCGTACCGCAGCAGAGGATAACAGCGTCGTTTTCCTGCAATAACTGTTCGCCGGAAATATCCTTGCCCACATTCACTCCCGTGACGAACCTTACTCCCTCCGCTTTCATAAGGTCAAGGCGGCGCTCGACTATCTCTTTTTCCAGCTTCATATTAGGAATGCCGTACATGAGCAGTCCCCCGGGTCTGTCCTCACGCTCGTAGACCGTGACCGTATGTCCACGCCTGTTAAGGCGTTGGGCGGCTGCAAGTCCCGAAGGCCCCGAGCCTATTACGGCTATGCGCTTATCCGTCCTGTGAGAGGGGGGCGCAGGGTTCATCAGCCCGTGAGAATAGGCATATTCGATAACCGAATACTCATTTTCCTTGACCGTTACAGGGTCGCCGTTCAAGCCGCAGGTGCACGCCTTTTCGCAAAGGGCAGGGCATACACGGGAAGTGAACTCGGGGAAGCTGTTTGTCAGCAGAAGCCGCCTTAAAGCGCCGTCCATATCCCCCCGCCATATAAGGTCGTTCCACTCGGGGCAAAGATTGTTCAAGGGACAGCCCGAAACCATGCCGTCATGAAGCGGCTTGCCGTACTGGCAGAAGGGCACGCCGCAGTCCATACACCGCCCCGCCTGTTTCCGCCTTTCCTCCATATCCATGGGAGTGTGGAATTCACGGTAGGTCTTTATCCGCTCAAGAGGCGACTGTCCCGCATTTTCCTCTCTATCATAATCCAAAAAGCCTGTAGCTTTTCCCATTTATAATCATTCCTTTCATAAGTGTATCAGTGACAAGTACACCAATACACCGGTTCAGCTATAGATTATCTGTCAGACAATGTAATTTTCAAAGCTCTGCACATTGCAGTTATTCGTGCTTTACCACCGCATAGAATGCGCTGATCTTAGCCTCATCCGTAGTCTTTCCCTCTGCCTCAAACTGCTTTATGCTGCTCATGATCTTTGCATAATCGTGGGGAATGACCTTTTTGAATTTAGGGAGATATGCCTCGAAATTATCAAGGATCTCTCTGCCCGTTGCCGAACCCGTAACAGCTGTGTGCTCTTCAATAAGGCTGCGCAGATTATCAATATCCTCCGCTTCCTTTACGCCCGAGAAGCCCACCAAAGCTTTGTTCAGCTTGGTGTACAGGTCAAATTCCTCATCAAGCACATAGGCAATACCGCCGCTCATGCCCGCCGCAAAGTTTTTCCCTGTTTTTCCGAGAATGACCGCCATACCGCCTGTCATATATTCGCAGCCGTGGTCGCCCACGCCCTCGCAAACTACCGTTGCACCAGAATTTCTTACGCAGAACCGCTCTCCCGCAACGCCTGCAATAAACGCCTTTCCGCTTGTTGCGCCGAACAATGCCACGTTTCCGACTATGATATTTTCATCAGCCTTGAAGCGGGAATTTTTAGGCGGGAAAAGTACCAGCTTGCCGCCCGAAAGCCCCTTGCCGAAGTAGTCGTTGCTGTCCCCCTCCAGAGTCAGGGTCAGACCCTTGGGGATAAATGCTCCGAAGCTTTGTCCGCCTGCGCCCGTGCAGTTCACAACATAAGTATCCTCATCAAGAGAATCGCCGTATTTTTCGGTGATCTCCGAACCGAATACAGTGCCGAGGGTTCTGTTAAGGTTGGTCACATTTATGTCAATTGACATCTTTTCGCCCTTGTCAAAGGCGTCCTTCATACGGGGGATTATTACCGTTTCATCAATGGACTTATCCAGTTCAAAGTCAAATACATCTGCAGGATCAAAGCGGGAATTTTCGCTACCCGAATAGGGATTGTCAAGGATAAGAGACATATCTATCTTGGCAGGTCTGCTGCCCTGGGCATACTCACGCTTTCTGAGAAGATCGGTGCGCCCTATAAGCTCGTCCACCGTGCGCACGCCCAGCTTTGCCATATATTCACGCATTTCCTCGGCAATGAACCGCATGAAATTTACTATATATTCGGGCTTTCCCTTAAAGCGTTTGCGCAGCTCGGGATTCTGTGTTGCAACACCCACAGGGCAGGTGTCCAGATTGCAGACCCTCATCATAACGCAGCCCATTGTTACCAGTGGTGCAGTAGCAAAGCCGTATTCCTCTGCGCCCAGAAGCGCCGCTATGACCACATCACGCCCTGTCATCATCTTGCCGTCTGTCTCGATAACTACCTTTGACCGCAGACCGTTCATTATAAGGGTCTTATGGGTCTCGGCAAGTCCCAGCTCCCAGGGAAGCCCCGCATTGTGAATGGAGCTGCCCGGAGCCGCGCCTGTACCGCCGTCATAACCCGAAATAAGGATAACTCCCGCTCCCGCTTTGGCAACGCCTGCGGCAACAGTGCCAACGCCCGCCTCACTGACAAGCTTGACGGAAATTCTCGCCTTTCTGTTGGCGTTCTTCAAGTCGAAAATAAGCTGCGCCAAGTCCTCAATTGAGTAAATGTCATGATGAGGCGGCGGCGAAATAAGCGCAACGCCGGGGGTGGAGTGCCTTGTTTTGGCGATCCAGGGGTAAACCTTTCCCGCAGGGAGATGTCCGCCCTCGCCGGGCTTTGCCCCCTGTGCCATTTTTATCTGAAGCTCCTTTGCGGAGGTGAGATATTTTGAGGTAACGCCGAAACGTCCCGAAGCAACCTGCTTGATAGCCGAGCACCTGTCCTCTGCCTGTCCCGAAGTAGCGATACGTTCATCGTCCTCGCCGCCCTCGCCGCTGTTGGACTTGCCGCCGATCATATTCATGGCGATTGCCATGCACTCGTGAGCCTCCTTGGAAATAGAGCCGTAGGACATTGCTCCCGTTTTGAAGCGGCGCATAATGCTCTCGGCACTTTCCACCTCGTCTATGGAAATGCCGCCGTCCGTTGCATAGTTAAAATCAAGAGTGCTGCGGAGGGTCAGATTCCGTTGCTCGTCATTAAGGTATGCGGAATATTTCTTGAAAAGGGAATAATCGTTTGTCCACGTGGCCTGCTGGAGCATATGAATGGTTGCTGGATTGTACATATGCTCTTCCTTGCTGCTGCGGGACTTGTGATCGCCCACACTTTCCAGAGCGTCGTTCACGGTAAGGTCGCCCGGGTCAAAGGCAGCGTCATGACGGCTCTTTACCTGTGCGCTTATGTCGTCAAGGTCAATGCCGCCCACTCTGCTTACGGTGTCGGGGAAGAATTCGTCACAGACCTCTTTGTTTATACCCAGCGCCTCAAATATCTTTGAGCCTTGATAGGACTGGATAGTGGAAATACCCATTTTCGAGGCGATCTTAACAATACCGTCAACAATTGCTTTAACATAGCAGTTAAGAGCCTCGGTGTATTCCTTGTCGATAGATCTTTTGTGAATAAGGTCATAGAGAGTATCCATAGCAAGATAGGGGTTTACAGCGCTTGCACCGTAGCCCAGCAGCGCCGCAAAATGGTGTACCTCTCTCGGCTCGGCAGTTTCGGCGATAATGGAGATAGCCGTGTTCTTCCTTGTGCGCACCAGATATGCTGAAAGGGAGGAAACCGCCAGCAGGGAGGGAATAGCCAGATGATCCTTGTCAACGCCTCTGTCGGAGAGAATGAGGATAGCCGCTCCCTCCTCGTGAGCCTTGTCCGCTTGCTTGTAAAGGTTCTCCACAGCCTCGCACAGGGTGGTGTTTTTATCGTAAAGCATTGATATATCGGCGGTTTTAAGTCCGTCAATATTAGCAGTGCGTATCTTTAAAAGGTCAAGATTTGTAAGCACGGGATTGTGTATCCGCAGGACACGGCAATTCTCCTCCCGCTCCTTTAAAATATTTCCCGAAGCGCCCAGATAAACTGTGGTATCGGTGATAACCGACTCACGTACAGCGTCTATGGGCGGGTTTGTGACCTGGGCGAAAAGCTGCTTGAAGTAATCGAAAAGGGGAGGATTTTTCGCCGAAAGGGGCGGAATGGGAGTATCCGTACCCATGGCGGAAATAGGCTCGGAGGCATTGAGCGCCATGGGAATTATCGTACCCATGATAGATTCGTATGTATATCCGAATGCATGCTGAAGCCGCTCCAGTTCCTCGCCCGAATATCTGAAAGGCTTTTTGTTGGGTATCTTGAATTCGTTTAGGGGGAAGAAATTATGGTCAAGCCATTCGCCGAAGGGATGACGGGTGCTGTAATAATTCTTGACGGTCTCATCATCAACCAGCTCTCCCCTCTTCATATCCGCCAGAAGCATTTTGCCGGGGCGCAGACGTTCCTTTTTGATAACGCTTTCGGGAGGGATATCCAAAGCGCCCACCTCGGAGGAAAGAACAAGATAACGCTCGCCGTTATTTTCCGTGATATAATATCTCGAGGGGCGCAGACCGTTTCTGTCAAGCACCGCTCCCATAATATCGCCGTCGGAGAAAATAATGGAGGCAGGGCCGTCCCAGGGCTCCATCATAGTGGCGTAATACTGGTAAAAGGCTTTCTTTTCACGGCTCATGGTAGTCATATGCTGCCAGGGCTCGGGAATAAGAGCGATAACTGCCAAGGGCAGATCGACTCCCGACATGGTCATAAATTCAAGAGTATTGTCAAGGCGTGCCGAGTCAGAACCCGTAACGTCCAGAATTGGGGCAATATCCTTCATTCTGTCGCCGATAAGGTCGCTTTTCAAAATAGCCTCACGGCTTAGCATTTTATCCGCATTTCCCGTAATGGTGTTTATCTCGCCGTTGTGCACCATTATGCGGTTGGGGTGGGAGCGCTGCCAGCTGGGGTTGGTATTGGTGGAAAATCTCGAATGAACGATACCCACCGCCGAAGTATAGCTGTCGCTCTGCAAGTCCTTATAGAACGCTCTGAGCTGGTTTACCAAAAACATTCCCTTGTAAACTACAGTGCGGCAGGAGCAAGAGCAAACATAGGTCTCCTTTTCCTTTTTCTCAAAGACCATACGCGCAATGTACAGCTTTCGGTCAAAGTCCTTGTCGCACTCGCACTCTGCGGGGCGCTTTACAAAGCCCTGCATAATGGCAGGCTTGCTCTCCAGCGCACGGCTGCCCAGAACGCTTTCGTCCACGGGAACTTCACGCCAGCAAATAAACTCCATGCCCTCGTCTTTAACAACCTGTTCAAAGGCTTCCATTGCCTTTTTCCGCTTCTCCTCCGACTGAGGGAAGAACATCATGGCAATGCCGTAGCAGCGCCTGCCGCCAAGGTCAAAGCCCGCTTTCGACATCTCACCGGCAAAAAAATCGTGGGATATCTGAAGCAAGATTCCCACGCCGTCTCCGGTTTTACCCTCGGCGTCCTTGCCTGCTCTGTGTTCAAGTGTTTCAACGATCTTAAGCGCGTCGTCGACTACCTTTCGGTCGGCCTTGCCGCTTATGTTCACCACAGCTCCTATGCCGCAGTTCTCGTGTTCAAACCGGGGGTCGTACAGTCCCTTTTTTTCAAAGGGCTGCTGTTGCCTGTAATTATCCATGATCTTCAAACTTCCTTTCGCAGCAGCGGCAGCGTGTTGCTGCGCCCACTCGCTATGTTAAACGGAGGCGTTATGTATTTTGCTTCCCGGTAACTCTTAACTGCATAAATTTTTGCAAATTTTATTGCAGCGATCTTTAGTTACAGCAATTTTTGTTATCGGAAATGCAGCGCCTCATCGGGCAGATTCGCCTTTGACATGACCCGACTTTTTTTGATATTATCATTTTAACACATATTTTTCACTTTGTCAAGGGATTTTGCAGGACTTTTATGAACATCTTGCAAAATTTGTTGATAAAATAAATAAACGCGCCGCATACAAGGGCGGTTTTTATTCAATACGCATATTCAAGGCAAATCAAGCAATATAAATATTATCCCCCGCCGTCGCTTTTGAGTTGAAAAAGATAATTACGCAAACAAGCCTTGTTAAAATTTTGCAAGTGATATGTTATTAAAATGCACAAAACACAGCCGTCAAAAAAATTGACCGCCATAAGCGCCGCACCCGATGAATAGGACAAATTTTCCGGCGAATATATTAAAACATGAATTTTTACGAGGTGATAATATGTTCGGCGGACTTATATCATGGCTTATGGAAAATATGCTTTATTTTGCCCTGCATATGGACAGCAGCACGGTTTTCCCGAAGCCCCTTTCGGCAAAAGAGGAGGAAGAGGCGTTCAAGCGTATGGCGGAGGGCGATTCGTCTGCCAGAGGGAAGCTTATCGAGCATAATCTGCGGCTGGTGGCGCACGTGGTAAAGAAATATTACACGACAGCTGCCGACAGCGAAGAGCTTATTTCCATAGGCACTGTGGGACTTATCAAGGCGGTGAATACCTTTAACAAGTCCAAGTCCACAAGGTTTGCCACTTATGCGGCAAAGTGTATTGACAACGAAGTCCTCATGTTTTTCCGAAGCGCCAAAAAGAGCGCCCGTGACGTGTATCTCGACGACCCCGTGGACACCGACAAGGACGGCAACAGTATGAGCCTTATGGACATAATCTCCGAGGACGACAACATGGTGGATAAGATCGACACCATGATAAAGACCCGTCAGCTTTACGGCTTTGTGGAAAGCTGCCTGGACGATCGGGAAAAGCAGATAATCCGCCTGCGCTACGGGCTTTACGGCACAATGCCCATGACCCAGCGTGAGGTGGCGAATAAGCTGAATATATCCCGTTCCTACGTTTCCCGAATCGAAAAAAAGGCCCTCGAAAAGCTGCGGGACAGGTATGAAAAATAAGAGTTTCAAAGCATTGACATCCCCCGGAAAATATGTTAAAATTATCCTTGGAGGGGATCTGCCTTGCTTAGTATTTATCTTGCAGCTATTGACGCGCCCGAGGAAAAAAGCAAATTCAAAAAGCTTTATCAGCTGTATGAACAGGATATGTTCAAAACAGCCTATGAGATACTTAAAACCGATTTTGATTCCGAGGACGCAGTCCATATGGCTTTTACGAATATTATAAAGCATATGGAAAAGATAACCGAAACAGACAGCCCGAGGACTCGGGGATACCTTCTCATTACCGTAAGGCACACCGCCCTGAAGGTTCTTGAAATGCGCAATAAAATAGTCCGTACCGGGAACACGCCTGCGGAGCGTTTAGATGATTTTGATCTGGAGGAATATGTAATCTCGGGTATTGAAGCCGAGCGGCTGGCGGCGGTGCTCAAAACGCTGCCTCTGGAGCATTATGAAATATTGTTTCTTGAAATTTATATGGATATGAGTATTACCGAAATATCCGAGGTGCTGGGAATTACGTATGAGGCAGCCAAGAAGCGGCTGCAAAGGGCAAAAAAGAAATTCGGGGAAATGGCAAAGGAGGAATTTGAAAATGCGGAATGACCCGTCGGCAGACTTTAATGCGGCATTCAAAGCGGCATTTGATTCCACCGTTTCAAGCCGCATTATCGAAACGGTTCCCAAAGTTCCCGACCACGAATTTTCCCGAAGATACAGGCGTAAAATGAGAAAGCTGGAGCGCCGCAGCCTGTACGCTCCCGCATACGGCGGCGGTATCCGTTTTGATAAAGTCCCCCCGGAAAAAGGCTCTTTTAAAAAGGTTTCTTTAAAGAAGCTGTTTACCTATGCGCTGATAGCTGCGATTCTGGCGGCGTTAACAGCGCTTTCCGTCGGCGCAGCCCGTGACCTTTACAAAAAATTCTTTATGACAAGCTTCGATACTCATACGGTGGTCAAATCGGCGGATTTTGAAAATGCGCCCGAAACTATTGAGGATGTTTATGTGATAACAAAACTCCCGGAGGGTATCAAGTTGGTATTTGAAAATGAAATTTCAGAAACCACACCCGAAGCAGTACATTTTTATCAAAATGATACCTATCAATTTTCCTTTGCGCAATATGTAAAATGTTATCACGATATTAATGTAAATACCGAAAATAATCCCATGAGCAATATTGAAATAAATGGCTATGACGGCTACATTATTGACTTAGGCAATGATGAATATTACATATCTTGGGACAATGGCGAGTATATATTTGATATTTCGGGAAATATTGGCAAAAATGCACTAATTGAATTGGCGGAATCTGTACAAAAAGTAGAAAATTGAATTTTTTGGAAAAAATAATAAAAATCTGTCCCCAAAATACCCTCTAAAAGATTATATAAGTAGGTGTTTGCAGCACCAAATAATCTGAAAGGAGGGCAAGCCAATGAAAAAGCGCATAGGTATATTGTTTGCTGTTGTTATGGCAGTAACAATGCTTTGCGGGATTTCGGTTTATGCTGTCGAGGCAAGGTATATTTACGCAACTTCTGCGACAAGTACACTTACCAAACAAAACAGTTCGGTAACCTGTACAAGCACAGCTCAAGGAAACAGCACTGTTACCAAAATTGCTGCTACACAGTATTTGGAGAAGAAAGACGGCGATAATTGGGAAGTCGTAAAGGGTTGTAAATGGAGCAGCTCCACTGAAAGCGCTTACCTTTACGCAAGCAACAGCAAAAGCAGCCTTGGCAGCGGCACATACCGCCTAAGAACCGTATTTACGGTTTACAGCGGTACAAGTTCGGAAACAATCGAAAAGACAAGCAGCGAAGTGACAATCTGAAAAAATTAAAATGAAAGGATGAGTTTATTTATGAAGCTCAGAAAAATGGCAGCTGTAATTATTTCGATAATACTTTCAATAAGCATATCTACAACAGTAATTGCAGCCAATGAAGCTTACATCAATCAAAATGACTATCATGACGAACTTGATAACCTTACAATTTGTGAGGAATATGCAGCAACACAATACGACATAACAGGATATGTAAACGAATTGTCGAATTCCGACACATACGGAATAGAAACTTATTCCACAACCTCCAATAACTACAGTGTAAACTGGACAGTTAAAGCTGGTACCATTACCCAATGTTCACTGAAACAATTTATGAATGCTGGAGACACTATGACGTTCAATTTAACATATACTCCTGCAAGTGCAAGCGTAAAAATAGGAGTCCTTACACCAAAAAATACCTTCAGAAATTACACTGTATCAAACGGAAAATTGTCCCAAACAATGACAATGACAGACACAGGTATATATCAATTCAGAATACAAAACACATCAGCATCGGATGTAAAATTTTCCGGAACATTTAGTTTTGTCACTCCTTTTGAATATATGTTTAAAGGAGCAAATGTACCTAAATACCTTTCAAGCAAGTATGGCGAATACAGAAATGGTAGATACCATTATGCCATTGATATTACAACAGGTGTTTCCGGGGAAATAAATGGGTATTCGGTATATAATACATTATCGGGGAATGTAAAGTATTACGGTGTTTTTACCAGTGATCCATCAACATGTGCGGCTATATATCATGACAATGGGTATACAAGCAGATTTTTACACATGTCACTACTATCCAATAAACCCTCAGGATACATTGAAACGGGTACATTAATCGGATACGTCAGTGACATAGGCAGCTCAGGTGCTTATCATTTGCACTATGATGTAAATAATGCAAACACATACAACGGACCATCTCTTACCGAAGACAATACAGTTGATCCAACAATACTTTTCCCAAACGTTTCCTTTACGTCTTAATTTATGGAGGATAATAATATGAAAAAACAAATTTCACTCATTTCTCTGACCCTTGCTGTTTTGCTGACACTATCTGCGTGCAGCAGCAAAAATCCTTCCGCTTCACTGGTCACAGAAAGTTCGGAATCTGACGTTGACACTATCTACTCCGCTCCCTCGCCTGCAACATCTATTTCATATGATGCCCCGATGCCTTCTCCTTTTTCCGATGGCGGAGGAGATGAAAATCGTGATTTCTACGCCTATGTCAGCATAAAACTTGACTATATCGATATGGACTTTTTAAATCTTGTAGGATTTGATACTGCTATGGAATGGATATACAGTACAAGCGGTGCAACCAGTGAACTTACGTCCGTTGACGAGGCTGCAAATCTGTATTCTTTTATCAAGCATTTTGATATTCCGGATGAAACGGTGCGGGAAACCCTTATAAAACTGCGCAATGAAACGGAATCTGATTTTTCCGATGAGGAAATAGACCTTCTTCTTTCGGGCAGCAATGAAGATATCGCCGAATATTTTGCGGCAGATACCGCAATAGTCAAGGGCAGCGATATTTATTCCCTAAAATGGGTATATTACCATACACCCGATGAATATGCAGCCTGCGGAATTTCTATGAAGGAAATATCCTCTGCACGACAAAATTTTGAGCAAATTGCTCTTACGCCCGATGCCAAAAAAGCGGTAACGCAAAAACTTGAAGCATATACAGAATCGTATATGGATCAGTAAATTTTATTTGCACCAACTGCGCCATTCCGTTAAACAGCTGATGGCAGTTTTCCAAGACCAAATACCCCCGAAAGCAAGTCCGCCCTTCGGGGGTATTATCAGCTCTCCTGCAATTCCTTTATCTTATCCCTCAAATACGCCGCATGCTCAAATTCAAGCAGCTTTGCGGCGTTTTTCATTTCCGCCGTCAGCTTGCTTATAAGCTCCTCCTTTTCCTTGCGGCTTAGCTTCTTTGCGGAGGTCTTTTTGTCTGTTTCCTCCTTTGTGGATATTTCTATGACCTCCCGCACGTCTTTGATTATGGTTTTGGGGATTATACCATGTTCCTTGTTGTACGAAAGCTGCATTTCACGGCGGCGGTTGGTCTCGTTTATGGCTCTCTCCATTGAACCCGTCACAAAATCGGCGTACATTATTACCTGCCCCGAAGCGTTTCGGGCAGCTCGTCCCACCGTCTGGATAAGAGAGGATTCCGACCGCAGGAAGCCCTCCTTGTCCGCGTCCAGTATCGCCACCAGCGATACCTCGGGAATATCAAGACCCTCACGCAGAAGATTTATCCCCACCAGCACATCGAATTTTCCCAAACGCAGGTCACGGATTATCTCCATTCTCTCAATAGTGTCAATATCGTGGTGCAGATATTTTACCCGCACCCCCATATTGTCAAGATACGCCGTCAAGTCCTCCGCCATTTTCTTTGTAAGCGTGGTGACAAGCACCCTCTCCCCCTTTACCGTCCGCAGATTTATTTCACTGAGTAAATCCTCTATCTGACCCTCCACGGGCTTTACGGTAATTTCCGGGTCAACAAGCCCCGTGGGACGTATCACCTGTTCAACTATCTGCTTGGATTTTTCCCTCTCCAAAGGCCCGGGAGTAGCCGAAACATATATGGCCTGTCCCCTCTTTTCGTCAAATTCCTCAAAGGTCAGGGGACGGTTGTCAAAAGCAGAGGGCAGACGGAAGCCGTAATCTATTAGCACACTCTTTCTCCCCCTGTCGCCGCCGCTCATAGCCCTTACCTGGGGCAGTGACACATGGCTCTCGTCCACAAACAAAATAAAATCCTTCGGGAAATGGTCAAGCAGCGTGTAGGGCACGCTCCCCGGCTCTCTTCCCGCCAGTATCCTCGAATAATTCTCTATCCCCTTGCAAAAGCCTATTTCCTCCAGCATTTCAATATCGTAAAGAGTGCGCTGCTTGAGCCTCTGCGCCTCCACCAGCTTTCCCTGCTCTTCAAACCATTTTACACGCTCGTCAAGCTCCCTCTGTATCTCCTCCACCGACTGCCGCATATGCTCCCTCGACACCACATAGTGGGAAGCGGGATAAATAGCCGCATGGGACAGCGTCGCCGTAACATTCCCCGTCAGCGCCTGAATTTCGCATATTCTGTCGATCTCGTCTCCGAAAAATTCCACCCGCAAAGCGGTTTCCGCCGACCCCGCGGGGAATATCTCCACCACATCCCCACGGACACGGAACTTATTTCGCACAAAGTTCACATCATTCCGCTCATACTGATTTGCCACCAGCGCCGCTAAAAGCGCCTCCCTTGAAATTTCCATGCCCTTTCGCAAAGATATAACATTGCTGCGGTATTCCTCGGGCGCACCCAGCGAATAAATGCAGGAAACCGAGGCAACTATTATAACGTCCCGCCGCTCCGCCAGAGCCAGCGTCGCACTGTGCCGCAGCTTGTCTATCTCATCATTGATAGCGCTGTCCTTTTCGATGTATGCGTCCGTCGAGGGGATATAAGCCTCGGGCTGATAATAATCGTAGTAGGAAACAAAATATTCCACCGCATTGTTGGGGAAAAATTCCTTGAATTCCGAGCAAAGCTGCGCCGCCAGTATCTTATTGTGCGCCAGCACCAGCGTGGGACGGTTCACCTTTGCAATGATATTTGCCATAGTAAAGGTCTTTCCCGACCCTGTAACTCCCAGCAAAGTCTGATCTCTGTAACCCTTTTTCAGTCCCTTCACAAGACTGTCAACCGCCTTAGGCTGATCTCCCGACATTTCGTAAGGAGAGACAAGCTCAAATTTATCCATTTTCCCGATTACCTCTCTTTATAATTTCATTTTTTGCATACGGCGCTAAAATATACCAACTTAGTCAATTTTAGTTGACATTAACACTTTATACATTTTTAACTTCTATAAATATGCACGGTTTACACCTTTTAAATCGTTAAAACATAGTATACATTTAAAAAATCTGCCATGTCCCCACCGAGTCAAAAACTTAGGGCATTTGCGGATTTTACACCCGCCCGTATTGTAAATATTTTATTAATTTCTCATAAAACCTATTGCAAATACCATATCTTGTGGTATAATAATATACAGAACCACTAAATATGGTCATAGAGCCATAGAGCTTTAGAGCTGATTCTGTAAAACCACAAAGGAGAAAGAGAAAAATGAATGTAAATGTAACCGGCGGACAGATCTCAAACGAGGAGCTTAATGCGTACATAAGACACGGCGAGATGAAATATCCCAACAAGCGGATTGTCGCCATGGATGTAAATATTGACGGTGATTTTGTAGATTTGCAGTATTATTTTGACAGCCTGCCCTTCGACCGTATCAGAAGAATAACAGGGTATCTGGTAGGCACTCTCGACCGCTTCAACGATGCAAAGCGCTGCGAGGAGCATGACAGAGTAAAGCACTCCCTCTCATAAACCCCTTGCAATAAATAATAAAATTCGGATCCTTTTCCCCCTCGGGAAAAGGATTTTTTTTATAATCCGAAGCCGCCCCCGGCACCCCCGCAAGATACAGCTGTCATGCTGCCGGGGGCAGTGAAATAACGCAAGTATATTATATCACAATAATTATGATATGTCAATGGAAAAAATTTTTTTAAAATACGGATAAATAATTTTCTGAATTTTCCAAAACAAAAGGCAAGATGAAAATATCACATTGCCCGAAAGTGCCGTCAAACCCGCATTTGCGGCATGTCACCGCCCCCAATCGCTGTATAAGACAGAGGCATTATGTATTCGGCCGCCCGGTAACTTAAAAATGCGTTAGTCCGATAAGCGGAATTTATCTTTCTCCGCTTTTGATAAAACCGATCAATGCCTCGACATCATCAAAGTCGTCATAATCGCCGTTTATTCCTTCGCGATGATAGACAACACCTGCTTTCTCATTTCGTTCAAGGCAGTCTAAAAGCTCTGTCTCCCCATATCTTTTGATGAATAATGTAAAACTGTACGGCTTGATTTTGGACAGCAACCCTTTTCGGCATTCCGACTCACATTCGTAGCAATGTCCACAGTTTTTCTCAATTGAACACCTTCTGTTTTCGCACCAATCCTTATCGGGACATTCTCCACTACCGCACCCGCTGCAATGATCGTTCTCGCTGCATAAGCAGCACGCCAGTCCGCAGCGTGCTATCCCAAGTTCCCGTTTCATATTATTCCTCCCGTAAAATCCAATTTTTGAAAATATTTCACTCTGCTTTGCCCGTCAAATACTGACCCACCAGCAAACGCCATACTTATCAATAACTGTAGCGCAGCATTTGCTCCACGGCAGCTCATGAATTGCGTCAATAACAACGCCGCCGTCACTTAGCACATCAAATGCATTCTTTACCGCATCGGTGCTTCCCAGCTCAAATGCATTAAAAGTC
>CAMWLD010000014.1 GCA_947175005.1 uncultured Ruminococcus sp.
GGGGTGCTATTGAAGTGCGTTCCGTATGGCGGCTGTTAGAGGGGGCTCCGCCCCCCGTCCCCCGCAAGGGCGCTGCCCTTGACCCGCCAAAGGGGTCCCCCCTTTGGAAACCCAAGTGGAGTGAGTGCGCTTGAAATGCGTTCTGTATGGCGACTGTTAATTATTGATCTTCTCCTTATACTCGTCATAGGAAAAAATCTCGCCGAAATTATCTTTGCCAAACTTATTACCGTAAAATTTCTGTGCGCTGTACAGTCCTCTGTACCCCGACAGCATATAAGACATTCCGATAACAAGCACATAATAGGGCAATCCCCCCGAGCCGAAAAGCTCGATCGCCAGCAATAGTGATGCAAAGGGGCAGTTCGTGACCCCGCAGAATACCGCTGCCAAGCCAAGTGCAGCCCCGAAGGACGGTGGCAGACCTATAAGTCCCCCAAGCACGCAGCCAAAGGTCGACCCCACAAACAATGTAGGCACGATCTCTCCACCCTTAAACCCTGCTCCGAGGGTAAGCGCCGTAAGCAGCAGCTTCAGAACAAAAGCTTCCGGTCGGCTTTCCCCCGCCAAGGCTTTTGCGATAATATCTGCGCCTGCGCCGTTATAGTCGAATGCTCCCGTAATGGCATAGATAAGCCATGACAGCCCCGCAACTATAACGCCTCCCGCAAATACCCGCAGGTATTTATTAGGGATAAGCTTAGCGTAAATTTCCCCCGCATTTTCTATCACAAAACAGAACAGCACGCTCACCAGTGCGCCGCCTATGCCCATAACAAGGGCACGCAGCAAAGTTCCTCCTGCGCTGCCGTCAAATTCGGGTACTATCCCTACCGCAAAGGCTGTTGGGCTTATCCCGATAAGCCTTGCGGTAAACGCTGCCGTAAGTGCCGAGATAACGCAGGGAACAATTGCACTGTACCGTGTAAGTCCTATGACCGTTACCTCAATGGCGAACACTGCCGCTGCTGCGGGAGTGCCGAAGAGGGCGGAAAATCCCGAAGCCATGCCGCACATTATTAGCATAGAGTAATCGTCATCGGAAAGTCCGAACAGCTTTGCGAAGGGTGAAGCAAGGCTGCCGCCCAGCTGTAACGCCGCTCCCTCACGTCCTGCAGAGCCGCCGCACAAATGAGTGAGCAGGGTGGCTATAACTATCAGCGGCGCAGTTTTAAGGGAGACTTTTTCCTCTCCCCGTGCGCCGAGGATTATGCCGTTTGTGCCCTTGTCCCCCGACATTCCGCTTATGCTGTAAAGCCAGACGATAAGCAGTCCCGCTATGGGCAAAAGGAATATAAGAAAGCTGTTTTCAGTGCGAAGCTCCTGCACCTTTTCCAGAAGAATATGGAAAACCGCTCCCGCTGCGCCTATGACAAGCCCCGTTATTACCGAGATCATCAGCCATTTGAAGAATATTCCGTATTGAAAGAAAATGCCGTTTTTTTCCGTGATCTTTTCTTTTAAATCCATAAGTCCTTATGCTCCGAATTTTTTAATGTTCAAGTTTCCCGAAACGCTTTACAAAAGAGCCAGAAGCAGTTCTCTTGTCAGCTTGCATACAAGGGCGGTTGACGCTCCGCTTTGATCGCAGGGGGGAGATAATTCGTTGATATCCGCTCCCACTATATTCAGTTCTTTCCCTATCATTATAATTGCGGAAAGCAGCTGACCGAAATCCGCTCCGCCTGCCTCGGGTGTTCCCGTGCCGGGAAAAAATGCGGGGTCGAGGACGTCTGTATCTATGGTGAGATAAACATTTTTCCCACGAAGCTCCTCAATAGCCTCGGGCAGCTTTTCAAAGGAAACTCCCGAAACCGCCGCAGGATACATTTTCGTGTGCTTTTTGGCAAACTCGAATTCGCTTCTTTCGCCGCTTCTTATGCCGAACTGATAAATATGCCCGTCCCCTGCGATGTCGTGGCAAAGCCGCATGACAGAGGCGTGGGAAAGCTGCTGGCCGAGATAATCCCGTCTAAGGTCGCAGTGTGCGTCAAACTGGATAACGTACACGTCACTGCCGTATTTATCGGCGAAATGTTCGCATACGGCCTTGAATGCACCGAGTGTCACAAGGTGCTCCCCTCCCAGCATTACAGGGAGCTTATCCGCTGCCAGTATCTCCGCCGTCCGCTCCCGTATCGCCTCGATAACGGGCACGGGGTCGCCGAAAGGCAGCTCGATATCCCCCGAGTCGAACACACTTATATCCGAAAGGTCTTTATCCTGGTAATGGGAATAGGTCTCAATGCCGTAGCTTTCGTTTCTTATGGCAGAGGGGGCAAACCTTGCGCCCGGGCGGTAGGAGGCGGTGCAGTCGTAGGGTGCGCCGAAGATAACGGCGGCGGCCTCCTCAAAGCTGCTTTCGCAGCCGATAAATGACTTTATTTCAGGTAGCATTTTCCAAAAGCTCCTTTACATAGTTTGGTATGGCAAAGCACCCTGTATGCAGGTCGGTATTGTAATAGCGGGTTTTTATTCCAAGCCCGTTCCACCAATCCGTATGGGGCTTCAGAGGGTCTACGGTTTTGGATGCAAAGCCGAAAAGCCAGTGCCCCGAGGGGTATGTGGGGATATGCACCTGATAGACACGGCATATATCGAAAAATTCCCTTATTCTTTTATGCGCCCGCTGCATTGCCTTTGCGTCCTCGGCATAATAGGGGCTTTCGTGCTGATTTACGAGAATGCCGTTTGCGGTCAGGGCATTAAAGCAGTTGCCGTAAAATTCGCTGGTGAAAAGCCCCTCTCCCGGGCCGAAAGGGTCGGTGCTGTCAACGATTATAAGGTCGTATTCGTTTTCACGTGTGCGCACGAACCGCAGGCCGTCCTCAAAGTGAAGATGTACTCTCGGGTCGTCAAGCTTGCAGGCGGTTTGGGGCAGATATTCCCTGCACACCCGCACCACTTCCTCGTCTATTTCCACCATGTCGATATATTCGACAGTGTCATAACGTGTAAGCTCACGCACCGTGCCGCCGTCTCCTGCGCCAATTACAAGCACCTTTTTTATATCGGGGTTTGAGGCAACAGCCACATGAGTTATCATCTCGTGATACATAAACTCGTCCTTTTCGGTGAGCATCATCAGTCCGTCAAGAGTGAGAAATCTCCCGAATTCGGGACTTTCAAACACGTCTATCCGCTGAAATTCGCTTTGTCCGCTGTAAAGCTGCTTATTTACTCTTATGGACATTTTAGCGTCCTTTGAATGATATTCGCTGAACCACAGTTCCATAAATAATTTGTCCTCCGCTGTTAGAGGCAAGAAGTTAAGAAGCAAGAGGCAAGAATACCTTTTGCATCCGAACTGCCTGCCGTTTTAATTTTAGTATTCGATAAGTGCGCTGCTGCGCTTTGGGGTATATCTTGATGTTTCACGAAAGGCTTTTTTGATCGCTGCTTTGCGGTCAATGCCGTGTACCAAGGCGCTGCCGATGAACCATGCCGGCAGGATCATTCCGAAAACAAGTCCCCAGTTCATACCGTCAATTCCTGCAAACAAAGAGTCACAATAGCTTCTGAACGCTATGCCGTAACCGTAACTGCACCAAACCCCGGCGTAAATGTCATCAAGCCACCAATCATCTGTTTCGATCTCCACTGCTGTTCCCCTGTACACTGTCAGATAAAGAGACGGGGTATTGTCCGTGAGCTGCTCTCCCTTTTGCTGCCCGAAAAAATCAAAATACCGTTCGGGAATAATATAATTTTCGCCGCTTTGTTTATCAAATAAAACCATGCCCTGCCGTCCGCCGCTGTTTTCGGTGACGCAATAAAAATCCGTAACGGTCACATTTTCAAATTCCATATGATCGGGAACCGTATAATACTCATACAATCCTATCATTGCAATAAATACAGCGATCAGTATGAAATTACGGCTGTATTCACGGGAATTTTCAAAGCCGTTTTCTTTGGGCGGCTACCATAAAACACACCTTCTGCTGCGGTTAAAAACATTACTGCTTACAGTTTTTGTCATTTCTTTATCACCTTTATCCTTTTAAATTAATATTCAATCAATGCGCTGCTGTGCTTTGGAGTATATCTTGATGTTTTCCGAAAAGTTTTTTTGAGCGCTGCTTTGCGGTCAATGGGATGTATCAAGGCTGTGCCGAAAAGCCATAAAATCAGTATCATTCCAAAAAGACCGTAGTCAAGCTCCGAGGCTATAAGACCTCCCCTATAATAAAAGTTGCACCAATTTGCGGTGTCAAGATCATAAAACATCTCATCATCTGTTGTTTTAAGCTCAACGATCTCGCCGTTGTATACTGTCAGATAAAGGGGCGGCATACTTTGCAGGTCAAGCCATTCCTCCGCAAACTCCGGGTCGCCCAACACAAATTTTCCGAACATCAACCTTTGAACATCATCAATATACCGTACGGGCATGGTGTAATTTTCGCCGCTTTGCTTATCAAATATGCTTATGCCCCAATGTGAATATCCGCCGGGGTGTTCCTCAATATAATAATAATCAGTGACGGCTATGCTTTCACAGTCGTGATAGTAAAGATACGGAGGTATGGTATAATCCGTGAAAAAAAGACTGAGCATGAGAATAAAAACAGCAATGAGTATGCAGTCGTAAACAGGTATTTTTGCATTGCCCATTCCGGCGAAAGCTCTTTTTCCTTTGGGCTGTCTGCGCTGCCCCGGTTGCAGTGAGATTTTTCCGTGTGTCATTCCTTTATCACCTTTATCCTCTCGATGTTCATATCCTCCGTGCCTGTCATAAAGCAGCCCCGCTTTTTGCTGTAGTCGATATTTTCGAGGATCTCCTCCGTCAGAAGCTCGCCCGGGGCGATTATGGGAATGCCCGGAGGGTAGCACATTACAAACTCGCAGGATATCCGCCCTGCGCTTTCCATTATGGGCAGCACCTCCTGCTCTCCGTAAAAGGCGGCTTTGGGACTAAGTACGATCTTTGGGTTTATATACTCGTGATCCACATTGCCTGCGCTGTCTCTGCCGAACCGCCGCTTTATTTCCGACAGTGCGGAAACCAGCCGCTCTATGTCTTTCCAGCGGTCGCCCGGAGACATTATGGCAAGGACGTTCCCTATATCCCCAAGCTCCATTTGTATATCGTAGCCGTCCCGCAGACGGTCATAGACCTCAATTCCCGCAAGCCCTATATCGCGGGTATAAATGGAAAGCTTTGTCTTGTCAAAGGCGTAGATGTCCCTGCCGTTGACCAGTTCCTCCGAATAGGCGTAATAGCCGCCTATTTTGTTTATCTCACTGCGGGCATACTCCGCCGATTCCACCACCTGTGCGCAAAGCTCCTTGCCCTTTGTGGCATAATATTTCCTTGCAATATCAAGGCTGGAGAGCAGCAGATACGAACCGCTGGTGGTCTGGGTAAGGTTAATGACCGAGCGGACGTGTCCCTCGGATATTCCTGCATTTTTGCCCACAAGCAGGAAGCTGCTCTGGGTCAGCGAGCCGCCTGTTTTATGCATGGAGACTGCCGCCATATCCGCTCCCGCAGCCATGGCAGATATGGGCATATTTTCTCCGAAATAAAGGTGAGTGCCGTGAGCCTCGTCCGCAAGGACTTTCATGCCGGCCTCATGGGCAGCCTCGACAATACCTTTCAGGTTGGAGCAAATGCCGTAATAGGTGGGGTTGTTCACGAAAACCGCCTTGGCGTCGGGGTTTTCTGTAATGGCTTTTTTAACGTCCTCCAGATCCATGCCCAGGGGAATACCTAAGCGGCGGTTTATGCCGGGGCTTACGTATACGGGAATAACGCCGCTGATGATAAGGGCGTTTATGGCGCTGCGGTGGACGTTTCGGGGAATGATTATCTTATCCCCCTCCTTGCAGACGGAAAGTATCATGGACTGCACAGAGGATGTTGTGCCGTTGACCATGAAAAAGCAGTGCCCTGCCCCGAAAGCCTCCGCTGCCAGCGTTTCCGCCTCACGTATCACGGAAACGGGGTGGCAAAGATTGTCCAGGGGCTTCATGGAGTTTACGTCCACGTTCATGCAGGTCTGCCCCAAAAAATCCGTAAGCATAGGGTTTCCCTTGCCGTGCTTATGACCGGGCACGTCAAAGGGTACGACTCTGTTTTCGTTGTATTTTACAAGCGCCTCATAAATGGGCGCACGGTTTTGCGAATGCTCCATATTAAAAATCACTTCCTTTACAGGAACTTTGAGTTTGAGGGATTCTTCCCGCAAAGCGCCGCCTTGCAGTGCGCCGCTTTGCAGTTAAGCGGCATTATTAACCGCTCCTGCCCGACTCGTACACCTCACGCAGCTTTGCAAGCACCTTTTCATTCCCGCCTGACAACTGCCTGCCTGACAATATCCTTTCGGCTTTTTCAATATCGCCGTTTCTTGCAAGGATAAAAGCCTTTATATAATTCTGTTCCCACAGTAAATAATGAAAGGGGTCAGAGTAAGCGTAAGAAAACCTGTCAATGTCCTCTATAACCTCACGGTCGGTTTTTGTGCGATCGAAATACTCCTTTATAAACGGGATATTCCTGCGGCATATTGTTTTCAAACAGGCTCTTATGTCTTCGGGAGAAACATCACTGCGTGTCCACCTCGGGAGGGCGTAATGTTCTGACAGCCTTATCCTTTCATTATATCTGTTGTCGTTATCATAGCAAAGAGCGGGATATTCGGTGTGTGTCTTGTAAGAATCCACTGCGTCGATGCTGAATGCCTTTTCCGTGCGGGCATATTTAAAAGTGCCTTTGCTTGTCGAATGAGGTATGTAATTGTAATTCCAGCCCCAGCAGATATTTCTCAAGTGTCCCTTGGGGTCGTCAATGGTTATGACCTTTCGCCTGTCCCCCTCCCATTCGCCGTACCACCACCTGCCTCTTTCAAAGTATTTCATATTGTAAAGCTCGGACGCCATTTCGCTCACAGCTTCGACCATATATTGCACAGGCGTATATATATCATACGGAAGCGAAGAGTCATACTGTTCGTTTTCCTCAAGTTCCGCACTTTTTTCTGTAATTTCCATAATTTTACCTGCCTCCCGATTTTTTACCGCACCGATGATGAGCGGAATTTAATAAAGCATAGGTTTTCCATAAGCCGTTTTCCTCGCCGCTTTGCATTAAACAATATTATGAACCGTTCCTGCCGTCCTCATACACCTGCCGCAGCTTTGCAAGCACCTTTGCATTGCAGTAGCCGTTTTCGTAATATCCATAGCGCATGAGCCGTTCGGCTTCTTCAAGATTACCGTTTTTGGCAATAATAAAAGCCTTGACATAATTTTCCTTCCTCATAAAAGGCGACGGATAAGAAAGCAGCCTGTCAAGATGCGCTGTAATGTCCCGGTCGGTTTTTGTGCGCTCGAAAAACTCCTTTATAAATGGGGCATTCCGCCCGCACACCGTTTTCATATAACCTCTTGCGACCTCGACATCATTAGTCCATATCGGAAGGGCGTACTTTTCAGCAAACTCAATTGTGTTACTGAAACCCTCTTTAATGTAATCGGTGTGATACCAATAAGTATCCCATACGTCAATGTGAAAAGCCTTTTCTGTGCGGGCATATTTCAGCGTGTCTCTGTTTGTCGTATGAGCTATGTAATTATAATTCCAGCCCCATAAGATATCTCTTTCCGTTCCCTTGTTGTTGTCGATAGTTATGACCTTTCTTCTGTCCCCCTCCCATTCGCCGTACCACCACCTGCCCTTGTCGCTGTACTTCATACCATACAGCTCCGCTGCCATTTCACTGACTGCTTCGATCATAAAGGGCAGAGCCGAAAATATTTCGCCGTCAAGAAAATATTCTCTCCATTCTTTTCCTGTAAGTTCCATATTTTTACCTGCCTCCCGAGCTTCGGCCGAACAGATGATGACCGAAATTTAATATTTCCTTGCGTAATATATCGAAACCGACCATATTATGATTTCGGCGATAAGGGCAATAACGCATAACGCTATGGCTTCTATCTGCGCAAAAGCCTCTGCGAGACCTGCAAAGTAACCGGCATTATTTTCCCTTATAAACAGCACATAAACCATTACCGCTCCCGAAAGCAAGGAAGCCGAAAGGGAGAAAATGAAGCCTTTGGGAAACATTTCCCGCACTGTCAGCACCCCGAAAAATCCCCCTGACTTTGCTGCCCCGATGAAAGCTGCAATAAGAGCGGGAATTATGAAAATAAGGGGAAATATAATATTCTGCCTCATATCAGATTTGGCGGAATATTCGGGAACATCTCCCGACCAGCCCTCGTGGGTATAGACGACATAGTCGCTGCCAACGGCATATTTTTCCTTGTTGTCCTCAAAAACAATGAAGCTGCCCTGCCGTCTGCCGCCGCTTTTGGTGTAATACTCATATTTACCCTCGGCTATGCTCGCGGGAACGCTGTCAATAAAAATATTTCTTGCCGGGGCAAATTCGGAGACCTCAATTACCTTGCCCACATATTTATTGTACGAAAGATTATCGGATATGCCGTAAACAAGCCATGGCAAAGCCCCCAGCAGGACGGTCAGCCCGCAGAAAAAGCAGAGTGCACTTTTGGCGCATTCGATAAATGATCTGTCAGCCGTGCTGCGTTGTTCGGTCATGGTCTGCCTCCTTGGTTTGTCTGTTGGGAAAAAAGGAAAATCTTTCACTCGAAAATATTCATGCCGCTGAATATTTCGATCATTTCTCGTCTCAAAAGATCGTTTATTTCAAGCCGCCGCTTGGGTGCAAGCCATATGCTGCGCCCCTGTGTTTTCCCCGCCGCAGGCGCGGGAAAATACAGGAAATATTTCACTCGAAAATGTTCATGCCGCTGAAAATTTCGATCATTTCACGTCTTAAAAGGTCGTTTATTTCAAGCCGCCGCTTGGGCGCAAGCTCGTATGTGTCGGTGTTGAAAAGATAATTTTGCAGGAAAATTTCCTTTATCATCATCTTTGTATGGAATATGTTCGACTGGTAGACGTTCACGTCAATGGCGTCATACCGCTCCAGCGTTTCCGCGGCAATGTAATCCTGAATGGAGGTTATCTTGTGGTCGGCAAAAAGCTTTTTGCCCTTTTCGTCACGGGTAAAGCCACGCACCCTGTAATCTATAGTGATAATATCCGAATCAAAGCTGCCGATAAGATAATCAAGGGATTTAAGGGGGGTTATCTCCCCGCAGGTGGAAACGTCTATATCCACTCTGAATGTAGCAATGGCGTTGTCCGGGTGGAATTCGGGATAGGTGTGAACGGTAAGGTGGCTTTTATCAAGATGACCCGCTATATCCTGCTTTGTGCTGCGGATATTTCGCATATTGCAGGATTCGTCCATATCCTCCGCACTTACATGATCCTCGGAAACAAGCAAGGTCACAGAAGCCCCTTGGGGCTCGTAGTCCTGCTTGGATATGTTCAGCACGTGCGCCCCTATGGTATCGGTAACGTCGCAGAGGATTTTCGTCAGCCTCTCGGAATTGTACTGCTCGTCTATATATTTGATATAATCCTGCTGCTCCCTGGCGCTTTTGGCATAGCAGATATCGTAAATATTGAAGCTTAATGTTTTGGTCAGGTTGTTAAACCCGTATAGCCTGAGCTTTTCGTTCAACCCTATCATCACGATCCTTCCTGTAAATACAGACAAAAACGGACGGGAAATTTTTGGAATTTTCCGGGAATTTTCCGGGAAATTTCCCATAGCCCCTTTATTGCCGTAATTTTTTATATTTTTTATGAAATTCCGGGGCAAGTCAGCTCAAATAAGCAAAGTTACCCGCAGACATATTAATTCCATTATACATATAATAATATTTATCGGCGAAAATGTCAATAGAATTACAAAAAATAAATTTCAAAAATGCCTTTAAATTTATAAATTCACAAAAAATATACATAAAATTTACATTTGATGCCATTTAAAATAATCAAACTCGGCTTTGCGTTTTTTAATGTTCAAATACCTTTTATATCATTGACAAAAGAGAAATAGTGTGGTATACTTAATAGAAGCAAGAAAATATTTTACGTCTTTATTAATCGGGCAAAAGTAAAAAGTCAAATAAGAAATGCAAATGCTCGGCAGCTTAATTCGGAAAGGACATATTTACTATGAAAACAGCTAAAAAATCAGCAGCAATAATATTATCCGCAATGGCGGCACTGTCGGCGGTGACTGTGTTATCTGCGGGGGCGAATGCGGAATGGGTGGAAACCGATGAGGGCTTTTGCTATATAGACAACAGTACCGGCAAAAAGCTCACAGGGTGGCAGACTATCGGCAGTGATGAATATTATTTTGACGGGAAATGGCACGCTCTCGGAAAAAGGAAATATTATTTTGATGAAAACGGGGTCGCCCTTACGGGCTGGCAGGAAATTGACGGAAATACATATTTTTTCAATGGTGAAAAAAAGGGGCAAATGGTCACCTCTTGGGTAAACAGCGCAAACGGGCGGTATTATTTCGGTGAGGACGGCGTTATGCGCAGAGGGTGGAAGCTCTTAGGGGAGGATATTTACTTTTTCGGTGACAACGGTATGATGCGCACGGGGGAACAGACGATAGGCGATGATGTTTACACCTTTGATGAGGAAGGCAGGCTGCTTGACCCTGCGCCGGGGGATATTTCGCTGAACCATATTTTACAGGGCATTTCCTTTGGTATGACAAAGGGAGAGGTAAAGGAAAATTCGATACTTGATCTGTATGAACGCTACAATGACAGTTTGGTTTTCACCTCAGTATTATCGGAGTACAATGAGTATCTGCACTTTGACGATGACGGTCGGCTGGAGAAAATAGTTATATTTTACCCGGAGTCGGATTTAGAGAAGCTTTTTACAGACGCAGGCTGGCAGTTTTCGGATGATTTTTTCATTGAAAATCCTCATGGCTATATTTGGTATGATCTGTATCTTCCCGAGGACCGTTCTTTTGGTGCAATAGTGGATTATAATCCTGCGGTGGATTATAATATAGATAATCCGAGTAAAGATTATACCGGCATTACGATCTCTTCCTGTGATAAGATCGAGAGTGAGTGGAGACATATGTACAGTGAATATAAATATAATGAGCCCCGAGAACCTTTAGACCAAATTTTTACCGTGTCATAAAAGCAAGTGAAAATCTGATATGAAAGGGAGCGATCGCCATGAAAAAAATGAAGAAAGCAGCGGCAGTGATCTTATCGGCAACCATGGCGCTGTCCGCAGTTTCGGCAACGTCCGTGGGCGTAAGCGCGGAATGGGTAAAGTCCGACAAAGCTGTTTACAGCTACAAAGATGACGCTACAGGCGAGAAGCTGACAGGCTGGCAGACCATTGAGGGCGAAAAATATTGCTTTGACAAGGACGGAGCTGCCCTTAAAGGGTGGAAAAAAATTAACGGGAAAACATATTGTTTCTACGGCAACGAAAAGGGAAAAATACTCACGGGGCGTGTGAAGATAAACGGAAAGCATTATTATTTCGGCTCGGACGGCGCAATGCGCACAGGGTGGACAGAGATAGACGGCAAAACCTATTATTTTAACACAAACGGCGTTATGGTAACGGGTATTTACAATATATCGGGCGTGTCCTATAAATTTGACAAAAACGGCGTTTTGACAGGCTCTATGGAAGATGGTGCTTTGGACTGCACTATTGGGGAGGCTTTGCAGGGGCTGGAATTCGGTATGACGAAAGAGGACCTGCTGAATGCAACGCCCTGGGAGAAAGTACCTGACAAGGGGGATTATCGCTCAGGGATTACATTAGTGGTCTCGGACAAGTTGGATCTTACTTGTTCCTTTGATGAAAAGGGCAAATACTGCTTTTCCTTTATGTTTTTGAATGATTTGCCGAAGCTTTCGGAGACTAAGAAATTTTTCACAAAAGACGGCTGGGAATGTCTCGAATCCAAGGGAGATTCTTCATCATACAGAGGCTTATATATTTCCCCCGATGAAAGCATAGCTGCGGTGCTGAGCTTCCGTACAGACGCTTACGGGGAGCGCACGGCTACGGTTTCGGTTATTGCATATTCAAATATTGATGAAATATGGCAGTAATTTCAATTTTTTAATACAGAAAGGATTTGTTTACTATGAAAAAAATGAAGAAAACAGCAGCAGTGATCTTATCGGCAGCTATGGCGCTGTCCGCAGTTCAGGCAACGGCTGTAACGTCAAGTGCAGAGTGGGTGAAGTCCAAATCGGGCTACAGCTACAAGGACGACGCCACGGGCAAGAAGCTTACGGGCTGGCAGACCATAGGAGGCAGCAAATATTACTTTGACAAAAACGGTATCGCTCTTACGGGGTGGAAAATTATAAACGGCGACACCTATTATTTCAACGGCTCAAAGAAGGGCAAAATGCTCACAAGCTGGGCTAAGATAAGCGGCAAGCAGTATTATTTCGGCTCGGACGGCGTTATGCGCAATGGGTGGGTGAAGATAAACGGCAACACCTATTATTTCGGGTCGGACGGAGTTATGCTGACGGGTACATACAAGATCAGCGGCAAGATCTACACATTCGGTGAGGACGGTGTGCTTACCGCCACTGCCATGGACACGACCTTTGCCATAGACTCACTTATGGACGGGCTGGAGTTCGGCATGACCAAAAATCAGGTAAAAAAGAATATGCCCTATAAGGACAGCTATACTTTCTCGGCAACGGGTCTTCTTATGGTGGATATAGGCAGCGATGATTATGTAGGTGCGTATGTATTCGACGCTGACGACGAGCTTTGCTGCTATATGGTGATGTTTACGAAGGACACCGATATTTCCAATGCCGAAAAGCTTTTTGAGAATGCGGGCTGGATATACCTTGGAGAAGAGGACGGCGGCTCGATATATGCGTCTCCCGATTATTACTCTATAGGCGTGGCTGCAATAAGCAACGATAAAGCGGCGGCTATGGTTTATTCCTATGATATACTGGAGGAAATTGCGTCGGGTAATAAGGACGCGCTGGCGCACCTGGGAACTTGATCGCTTTTGTGCGGCGCTCAAACAAAATTTATTCCACATTCTCTGAAAGGAGAAAATTATAATGAAAAAATCAAAAAGGTGCTTATCAAAGGTTTTTGATAAGACATTGCCGGTCATAATATCCGCGGTGCTGTCCCTGTCCGCGGTATGCATGACCGCTCCCGAGGCAAAGGCTGCCTGGACAAAATCAAATGCCGGCTACAGCTACCGTGATGATGAATCGGGAAAAAAGCTGACAGGCTGGCAGACCATTGACGGCGAGCTTTACTGCTTCAACAAGGATGGCATTGCTCTTACGGGCTGGAACAAGGTAAACGGCAAGACCTACTACTTCAACGGCGCAAAGCGGGGCAGAGTGGTGAAAAGCTGGGCAAAGATAAAGGGCAAGCAGTATTATTTCGGCACGGACGGCGTTATGCGCACGGGCTGGGTGAAGATAAACGGCAAGACCTATTATTTCGGCTCGGACGGGGTCATGCTGTCGGCGGGCACATACAGGATAAACGGCAAGGTCTGCACCTTCGGCGCTGACGGTGTGCTGCAGGAGCCTTTGAACTCCGATTCCTTTATCACAGACCCTTTTAAGGGGCTTATCTGGGGGCAGACAAAGGAACAGGTGACCGCAAAGCTTGACACGGAAAATTATATTATTTCGGGAAATATGATAATCGTCTGCGACGCTGAGCCTTTCCGCTATTATATCGTCAGCGACAGCCTGGGGCTGTGTGCTTACGGGTATATTCAGAATTTCAGCGCGGCGGCGGTAAACGAGTTCAACAGCAAATTCCAGACAGAGGGCTGGAAATATGAATCCACCGAAAGCGGCGCAGGGGGCGAATCGGTTTATCTGTACACCTCCGAACGCAGCTGCGGGGCTGTTGTAGCGAATGACAAAAGCTGCATGACCATGGTTATGTCCGACGCTCTTGCCGCAGAGATAGGCAACGGGAATGTGACGGATATTGTTAATGTCTGAGCCGGAGGCAGGAGGCAAAGAGGCAGGAAGCAGGAATAAAAATCGGATATGCGGATTTATTCCGCATATTCAGATATTATTCCTGCCTCCTGCTTCTTGCTTCCTGCTTCTGTTAGGCAAGTTCGTTTCTTAGCCCGTCAAGTATTTTTTTCTCCCGTCTTGACACCTGAACCTGGGTCATGCCGAGAACAGAGGCGGCGGCGCTTTGGGTCATGCCTCTGAAATACCGCAGATATATAAGCTTCCTATCCCCTGCCGCAAGCCTGCCCAGCGCCTCACGGAGGGCTATGCTTTCGTAAATATCCGATTCCCTGAATGGGGAGGGTATATCCTGCTCTTCTCCGTCCTCCTCCCCTCGGGTGAGAGATATGCAGGGCAGGGCTGCCGCCAGCGCCTCCGCCACGTCCTCGGGAGAGCTTTTCAGAATTTCCGCCAGCTCCCCCACCGACGGCTCACGTCCCGTTTTCGCCATAAATTCCGACCGCTCCCGCCCTGCTTTAAGAGAAAGCTCCTTTAAGCTGCGGCTTACCTTTACCGTGCCCCCGTCACGGAAAAGCCGCTTTATTTCCCCCAGGATAACGGGGACGGCATAGGTGGAAAATTTTACCCCTCTGCCCTCGTCAAAGGCTGACGCTGCCTTTACTATCCCGATACAGCCTGCGCTGTACAGCTCCTCGTATTCCAGACCCTTTCCGCGGAAACGGTTGGCGCACAGGTGAACAAGCCCCAGATTATCCGTTACCAGCTTGTCCCGCCGCTCCTTTTCGCAGGATATGTCTGCTGCCTTGGGAGATATTTCCACAGGCATTTTACCCATTGTCCGCACCTGCTTTCAGCAGCTCGCGGGACATTATACGTTTTTTCATAACCACGCTTGTACCCTTTCCGAGTGCGCTGCGCACAGACACGCTGTCCATAAAGCTTTCCATGACCGCAAAACCCAGTCCCGCCCGCTCTTCCTCGGGGGCGGTGGTGAAAAGCGGCTCCATGGCTTGCTTTACATTGGCTATGCCGCAGCCCTTGTCCTTTATCCTTATGTAAAAATCTCCCCCCTCTCCCAGCCTGCAAAGCAGTTCTATTTTGTCCCTGCTGCTGTGAACGCCCCGATAGGCGTGCACAATGCAATTGGTCACTGCCTCGGAAACGGCGGTTTTCACATCCGCAAGCTCACCCGCCGTAGGGTCTGCCTGCATAAGAAACGCTGTGACCACGCTTCTTGCTACCGCTTCATTGCAGCTGATAGGGTCAAGAAGGACTTTCATTTCATTTTTTATACGTTCCATTTTTTTATTTTATATCCTTTCGTTGTTGTATATCGGGTGGGCTGCTAACTTATCTGCGCAAAGCGGTCCATTCCTGCCAGCCGCATGACCTTTTTGATATGGGCGGGGGTGTTTTTGAGCACCACGTGTCCGCCTATATCTTTCATCACCTTATAACGCCCCATTACCAAGCCAAGTCCGCTGCTGTCCATAAAGGTGACCTCGCCGAAGTCGATTATAAGAGTCTCCGGGGTGTTGTTTCCCACGGCAAGGTCTATTTCGTCCCGTATCTGTCCTGCTGCGTGGTGGTCAAGCTCCCCGTCCAGATATGCCTTGACTGCGCTGTCGGCGGTTTCTATTTTAACTCCCATTATGCTCGTCCTTTCTTTTTTTATTTTAATATATCACACCTTGTGAAGCGGATTTTGTCGAATAAGGCAATCCGCTTTTTATTTATTCCTTTTATTTTGATTTTTGTTAGTATTTACTAAATTATTTTGGCTTTTATTGTATCATCTTATAAATATCTCCGAATATAAAAAAATTTTCCGAAAAACTATTGACAAGTATGTCACGGTGTGATATACTCAAATCACGATATAAGTCACGGCGTGACATATCGAGGTACGACAGTGTCAACGTGCGACATAACACAATGTGTGACAAAGTACACGTCGACAGCAATAAATCAGCTTGCCCGTTCGGGCAATACAAATTTTTTAAACGGAGGAATTTATTATGGAAAACAAGGTTCAGTGCAAAGCAGCGATCGTTTTGGGAATACTGGGTATAATAGCAGGGC
>CAMWLD010000015.1 GCA_947175005.1 uncultured Ruminococcus sp.
CGGGTGAGGACATCTCCGACCCTTGGTATTCGGGTGTTTTTGAAACGGCGTATAACGATATTTACGAGGGGTTCAGGGGACTGCTCGATGAACTGAAATAAATGAAAGTTTGGCGAAAAATATTGACTGCACCGACAATATGTGCTAAAATTAATGAAATACCGCATTTACAGAGCTTTTGATTTTATAGGCAGGGCTAAAAAATCAATGTATTTTTTTGCACACCATATTTTAAAAAAGGAGAAAGACATTCAAGGCTTACAAAAGATTTGAACTTACGGTTTTGATGTCTGTAAAATAAAATGAAGGTTTATAGAATGCACTTCTGCGAGGGTTACAGATGGCCGACCTACTTGGACGATAATTCAATGACGTCATTGGATATAGATAACTTACTGTGGGATGAAGAAATCAAATTCAACGGCAGTATACCTTTTAAATTTGATTTTTGTGACGAGAAGCACAAGCAGTATCCGTTGGCTGATTATATGTGTACAGATTTGATGGAATTTTGGGTGGTAAATGAACGTACAAAAAATATCATACAATCCAAATACGGTGATTTTATCTGTTCTCTCCCCTTAGAGAGTACAGATGAACACGGTAATAAGTATTATTCATTTATACCGACCAAATACATAGAATTAAAAGACGCTCTTGATGTTTACAAATCGGAATTTTATCCGCGTCCTGTCCTATCACGATTTTTTGATGGCGTATATGACTTTGCTCTTTCTGATATAGATAAACATTGTTTTAAGGACCTTGTAAAGAGTTACCCCATTTTCAGACTCAAACAATCGGGTTTTATTAAGGAAACCGGCAAAGCGGTAACTTTATGTGATGCTATCGCAATATTTGTTCTTGATGAATTTGTGCAGCTTATTAAGGATAATGACCTTACGGGGTTTAAGTTTGAAGAGGTATATGACAGCGAGACTTTTAAATCGGACAAGGAAGCGGATAATTTATCTGCCAAAGCAAAGGTTTATAGGATCAAAAGCTGCGAGGGCTACAGACAGCCGGCTTACTCGGAGAATAATTCACGGAGCAAACGCGACACTCACAGATATCTGCTGAATCCTGACGGCAGCTTCCACGGAGTTATAACCTGGGAATTTGATTTCTGCACCGAGGAGCACAGGAAAAGGAATGAAATACTGGGCGATTTCATGCTTACCGATCTGGAGGATCTCTGGCTAGTAAATGAACGCGCAAAAAAAATTATAGGGGAAAAATACGGCGGCTTAATAACGTTTTATCCCTTGAAAAGTACGGACGAAAACGGCGGCAGGTATTATTCGTTTCTGCCGTCCGAATACATAGACTGTCTTGACGGTGAAGGGCTAAGGTTCTCCCGCAGCGATTTTGAGTCCGATTATTTTGACGGCTTATATGATCTTGACGCTGTATCAAGGTTTTGTTTCAAGAATTTTGTACAGAATCATCCCATTTTTCGGATCAAGCAATTGTGCGTCAAAAAAGGAGAAACAAGATACCCCAGAGCAGATTCATTGGATCATCACGAGACGGACTGTATATTTGTTCTTGAAGAATTTGTCCGCTTCGTTAAGGAAAATAACCTTACGGGATTTGAATTTGAAGAGGTATATGACAGCGAGACCTTTGACCCGGACAGGGAGGCAGAGGGGGAAATAAAAGCTCCCGGGAAAATAAGGGTCTATAAAATGGAATACTGCGAGGGGTATAGGTGGCCTATCTATTCGGAGGATAATCCAATGACATTACAGGAGGCAAATGACCTGCTGTGGAATGAAGAAACGGGATTTGACGGCAGTATCCCGTTTAAATTTGATTTTTGCCAAATGGCACTGTCTGATGTTATGCACACAAATATAACAGGCTTCCTTGTGGTAAATGAATGCGCAAAAAATATCATTGAGTCCAAATACGGCGGCTTTATACATTTTTTCCCGTTGGACGGTACAGACGAACGCGGCAATAAATATTATTCCTTTTTACCCTCCGAATATATAGAGGCCGGCGATGCTCTTGACGCTTACAAATCGGAATTTTATCCCTGCCCTGTCCCCCGTTCTCCCGACGGCGAATATAACCTTGCTCTTTCCACTATGACCGTAAATAAGTATTGTTTTAAGGAGCTTGTAAAAAATTATCCCGTTTTCAGGCTAAAGCAGTCGGGCTTTAACAAGGAAACAGGCAAGGCGGAAACCTTATGCAATCCCGTACAGATATTTGTTCTTGAAGAATTTGTCCGCTTTATTGACGAACATAATATTACAGGGTTTAATTTTATTAAGGTTTATGACAGCGAGACCTTTGATACGGTCACGGAAACGGATAATAAAACAGCGGCGGCTGCAAGCGGACCGCAGACAAGAATAACGATCCCGATGACTCATGAAAACGGCGTTTTTACGCCCGAAGAGCTTGCAAAGTCCCTAAGCACGGGCATGCATATTACGGTGGAGTATGACGGGTGTATGATAACGAACCTTTCCAACAGCTATACCGTATATGACATTGATAACTGCGATATGTCAAAGGACCTAAGGGTGACTTACCGCAGAGGGCGCTTGCAGTCTGTGTATGTTTTTTCGGGCAAGGTGAGACTTCCCGTTTATATATCCTTTGACATTTCCTCTCCCGATGTGAAGGCAGAATATATAAAGAAAAAGCTGCGGAAAACTGTTACCGAGTGCGCGGGGCTTTGCGGGGAGGATATGATGAGGGAGCTGGAAGAAGCCCCGACGCCCCTTGAGCCGCTGTCCCTTGAATATTATTACGACGACGAGCAAATGGATATAAATTTGCAGGACAGGAGTGGCAATATCTACTCTATCGGAAACGCCGCTTCTCATCTGCTAAGGTGCATATGCAGCTGCGCAGGAGAACTGGAAAACGACGGCCGCGATTTCGGCTACAGCGTATTTGAAAGCATTCTGGAGGGCGTGCGCATAAAGCTGTCGGAGGATATACCGAAACGGTTTAAGGTGAGCGATGATTTTGAGGTGTCTGAACCGCTGATGTACGATTGAGCATTAAAAATCAGTACGCCTGCAATTTTTATACGAAAGGAATTATATATATGAAAATCTGGCTTACAGACCCGAATGTTGATAAATATATGTGGATATTATTTTCTGAAGGGAACGATATGGACAGTTCCGGGTTTGAGGATCATTTGAGTAAACTTAACTGTGAGGGAAAGGATATCTGTTTTGACAAAAAAATCCTTTTTCGTTTTCAAGACCGCAATTTACTGCCAACAGCTGACATAATGTATGCATCACAAAAATATTGGTTAGCAAGCAGCAAAGCACAGAAATTAATATCCGACAGCTTCGGAGAATTATTTCATTTCATACCTGCCATTTGCGAAAATGAACCGGAAAAAGAGTATTTCATAATGCTTCCGAAAATATTTTGTGAGGGACTTAATATGGAAAAATCCCTGTATAAATATTGGTCAGATACCGATTACATTGATTCTGTGCAGCGGTATGTTTTTAATGATAATGCTATGCAATATCCGTTTTTTATGCTTAAAGACAAAAAACACTTTTATTATGTCGGCAGATTCTTTTCCAATGACGAATTTAAAAATTTTATTGAAAGCAAAAACATTACAGGGCTGCTTTTTGAAAAAGTATACGACAGCAGCGCCGAAACCGAGACACAGACAGAACCAACAAAAAAAATCTCTGCCCCGACTCCTGTTCCCAAAATTTTAAATACACGCTACGCAGGAATATACAAAATCCCCTTTTCTCATGAAACGGGAAAATTCCTGCTGGGGGAGCTTGACTCAAATGCGGAGGAGAGCTTTGCAATAGACTATGACGGTCATAATATGATAATCAATGAAGTAAACAGTTATGTTATTTACGATATAGACGACTGCGACCTGATGAGGAATATTGAAGTCACATACCGCAATGGCAAGCTGTTTTCGGCATATGTCAATACTCCAACGGGCAGATTTCCTGTTTGCTTTTATTTTGATTTTTCCGAAAACGGCGAATCGGAGGGATTAAAAACGGTTATCGGCGAGTGCACGGAGCTTTGCGTTTCCGAACTTCTGCGGGAGCTTGAAAAGGCAGAAAAGCCGCTAAGGCCGCTTTTGTTCAGTTATTATGAATACAGTGTCTGGCTTTCATACGGCGGTGATGAGTGTTACATGAACAAAGCAGCTTCACGTTATATGTGGGATTGTATATATAATTTTGCCGGTTGTTTTCTTCCCCGTAACGATTACAACAGTATACGGCACAATTCATATGAAAAAATAGTTCAGGGTATATACGAAAAGATCGCCGAAGAGATACCGAAACGGTTTGAGGTGAGCAGTGATTTTAAGCTTTACGAGCCGGAGATGGACGATTGAGAGGCGAGAGGCAAGAATATGTGACAGGTGTGCGGAACTGAATTTATATAATTTTTAAGGATATGATGAAAATGAGCCAGAACCCTTACAGCGTTTTGGGCGTTGACCCGAATGCGACCGAGGAGGATATAAAAAAGGCATACCGTGCTCTTGTAAAGCAGTATCACCCCGATCTGCACCCGGGAGACGAGGCGGCAGCCAAAAAAATGAGCGAGATCAACGAGGCATACGAGCTTATTAAGTCGGGCAATGCTCCCAAATATGACAATGGAGCTCACGGCGGTGATTTCGCGGGAAATATGCAGGGCAGCTACAGCCGTGACGGCGAGACATTTTATTATTCCTACATGGACCCCGACGACATTATTGAGGCGATCTTCGGCAGCATTGGCAGCTTTGCACGGTACGGGCACACGGGTGCCGGCTTTAAGGCTGCACCCAGCGATTACGATCTGTTTGAGCTTTTTGAAAAATACCTTGACCGAGGCTCGATGTATCAGGCAGCCGCAGCCCTTAACGCCATTTCCGAAAAGGACGCAAAATGGCACTACTGCGCCGCCAGACTTTGCTATGAAAACGGCAATCTTTACGAGGCGCAGAGCCATGCCGAATGGGCGGTATCCTTAGAGCCGGGGAATGCCCAATATAAGGAGCTTTATGACAAGATCGGAGAATATTATGAGGCAGCAGCCCGCCGTGAAAAACGTTCACGGATTCTTATGTCGGTAGTGGGATTTGTTTTTGCGGTGCTGTTTATTTTTCAGATTCTGCGGCCGCTGTTTGAAACGGGAGGATGAGTAAATGGAAATTATAATTAAAATAATCGTCTGCTTTTTTGCAGGAATGGGCGCGGGACTTGGCACAGGCTTTGCGGGCATGAGCGCTGCTGCGGTAATATCCCCCATGCTGGTAACATTCCTGGACATTCCCGCATATGAGGCGGTGGGGATAGCCCTTGCCTCGGACGTGCTTGCCAGTGCGGTCTCCGCATATACATACGGCAAAAACAAAAATCTCGACATAAAAAACGGACTGGTCATGATGGCGGCGGTGCTGGTTTTTACTGCTGTGGGCAGCTATGTTTCAAGCCTTGTGCCAAATAAGACCATGGGCAGCTTTTCGGTGTTTATGACATTTATGCTGGGAATAAAATTTATCGTAAAGCCCGTAATGACCACAGGCTCTGCCATGGAAGCTCTGCCGCGCTTGCAGAGGATAATCCGTTCGATAGCCTGCGGAATGCTTATCGGATTTATCTGCGGCTTTGTGGGAGCGGGAGGCGGAATGATGATGCTCCTGATTCTCACAAGCGTGCTTGGATATGAGCTTAAAACCGCCGTCGGCACAAGCGTTTTTATAATGGCGTTTACCGCTCTTACAGGCTCGGTCTCACACTTTGCCATAAGCGGGAAGCCGGATATTTCCGCCCTTGTTTTATGCATTCTTTTCACATTCATATGGGCAAGAGTGGCGGCAAGATTTGCCAACAAGGCAAGCCCCAAAACGCTCAACAGAGCGGTCGGGATAATTCTGACGGTACTTGGAGCGGTTATTATGGCGGTCAATTTCATATCGTAAAATAAAATCCAAAGGGCTGCTGCTATCGCTGCAACAGCCCTTGCTTTATAAAAATTTCTGCATGATATGCATAATATATGTTTTATATGACGGTCATACGCTAAGCATAAAATGTTCCGCTTTCTTGCCCCTTGCCTCCAGCATGAGACTGTCGCTGATAAGGGCGATAAGCTCGGAATTTGTGGGACGTGCGCCGCTGAAATCTATGCGGCAGTGAAGCCGTTTGCTTAAATATTCCTCGTCTCCCTCCGCCCTGTCCCAGGCAACTGTTATGGCATGGCGGATAGCCCTCTCCACTCTTGCGGGGGTAGCGTCGTGCAAACGGGCTATTTCGGGGTAAAGCTCCTTGGTAACGCTCTCCAGAAGAGAGGGGTCGTTTATTACCAGCATTATTGCGGTGCGTATGTAGCGGTAGCCCTTGATGTTGGCGGGAATGCCTATTTTGCGGATTATCTTTGTGATACCGTCCTCCATGAGAGGCTTTAAAAGGATCTCCGGGTCGGGTTCTTCGGGCTGTATGCCTGCGGGGGCGGGGAAAATATTTTCGCTTATTTTGCTTTTGGTCAGGCTTCCCGAAATAAGGCGCCCCAGCGTATACGGTTCGGGCAGGACGGAAAGGCAGTAGGTTCTCCCCATACTTGCAAGAGGGCTGTCTTCGCTCTCTCCCAGCACAATGCACAGGGGGCGGCATTCGCCCTCCATTACCGAAAATGCTTTGGCAAGCTCGCCCCGTGCTATCCGCTCGGTATCGGCAATTATCGCGCAGGGTGAGTCGGTGATGACTGTTCTTATAAGCGACATACTGTCGGGCTTGAAGCCCACGCATTCATATCCAAGTGAAGATAATATCCCGCTTACTCTTCCGCTTTCGCTGACGCTAACGCAGACGGCAATTTTGCTCTTTTCATTCATTTTAAAGATTACTCCTTTTAAAAAATATTGTCGTCTTGAGTCATTTTTCCTTTGGTTTCTTTTTATCTTGTTTAAATTTTAACACATTGGGATTATTTTGTCAAACGCCTTTGCTGCGGCTGTTTTTGTCGAATGCTGCCGATGCTTTGAGAGGGTGAAAATATATTTCGGATAAATTTTTATCCCGGTACACGATCTGTAAAGGAAATGATATAAATGCCGCTTTTGGGGGATATAAAATTTATCCGAATGTTCACGGAAATTTTGCAAATTTTCCTGTTGTACTGCCCCCGCGGGTTTACATTGACATATTTTTGAATATGAAATATTCATATAATATAAAATTCAAATGTGCTTTTAAATCTATATTAAAAAAATATCTATTGACATTTGACCGTAAATGTAATATAATTAAAGTTATGTTAAAGTTTAATGGGAGAAATTCCCTGTAAATAAAGGAGTTATAAAAATGGCGGCAGAAAAAAGCATGGATAAAATTGTTGCCCTTTGCAAGGGCAGAGGATATGTTTACCCCGGCAGCGAAATTTACGGAGGCCTTGCAAACACATGGGATTTCGGGCCTTTGGGCGTGGAGCTGAAAAACAATATCAAAAACGCATGGCGGAAGAAATTTGTGCAGGAGTGTCCTTATAATGTGGGGCTGGATTCGGCTATTCTCATGAATCCTCAGACTTGGGTGGCTTCGGGTCATTTGGGCGGATTTTCCGATCCCCTTATGGATTGCAGAGAGTGCAAAACAAGGCACAGAGCGGATCAGCTTATCGAAAGTCAGTCGAAGGAAAATACAGCGGGCTGGGATAACGACAAAATGAGCGAATTTATTGAGTCCCACGACATCAAGTGCCCCGTGTGCGGCAAAAAGAATTTTACCCCTATAAGGCAGTTCAATCTTATGTTCAAGACCTTTCAGGGCGTTACCGAGGACAGCAAGGCAGAGCTTTATTTGCGTCCCGAGACCGCTCAGGGAATTTTCGTGAACTTCAACAATATCCAGCGCACCTCCCGCAAGAAGATACCTTTCGGCGTGGCGCAGGTGGGCAAGTCCTTCAGAAACGAGATAACTCCCGGCAACTTCATCTTCCGTGTAAGAGAGTTTGAGCAGATGGAGCTGGAGTTTTTCTGCAAGCCCGACACCGACCTGGAGTGGTTCGCATACTGGCGCAGCTACTGCCGTGATTTCCTGCTGGGGCTGGGGATAAAGGAGGAAAATCTCCGTCTGCGTGACCATTCAAAGGAGGAGCTTAGCTTCTATTCCAAAGCGACTACCGACTTTGAGTATCTTTTCCCCTTCGGCTGGGGCGAGCTTTGGGGTATTGCAGACCGCACCGACTATGATCTTTCCCGTCATATGGAGGTTTCGGGCAAGAGTCTGGAATATTTCGACCCCGAGACAAATGAGAAGTATATTCCCTATGTAATTGAGCCGTCCTTGGGCGTGGAGAGACTTTTCCTTGCCATTGTCTGCGAAGCATACGACGAGGAGGAAATAGGCGAGGGCGACAAGGCAGATGTGCGCACGGTTATGCACCTGCACCCTGCACTTGCTCCCGTGAAAGCGGCTGTGCTGCCTCTTACAAAGAAGCTCAAAGATCAGGCGCTGGAGCTTTACGGCAAGCTTGCAAAGAAATGGAATGTGGACTATGACGAGGCAGGGCAGATAGGCAGACGTTACCGCCGTCAGGACGAGATAGGCACGCCCTACTGCATTACCTATGATTTCGATACCTTGGAGGATAACTGCGTTACCGTCCGTGACCGTGATTCAATGGCGCAGGAGAGGGTAAGCCTTGACAAGCTGGAGGAATATATCGCAAAGAAGCTGGAGTATTGATAATTTATCGGCGTTTTCCCGAAATTACCGGCTGCATTTTAAAAGGGTGAGTTTATGAAAATGAAAATTACGGCAATTACCGTTTTTATGGCAGCCGGTCTGATATGCTCCGGATGTTCGGAAGCATCGGAAAATGAAAGGGTCGGACAGGAGCCGCAGACCCTTACGGAAGATACTGAAAATTTGGAGAGTGAAAATATGAGCGAACTGTCACCTTTTAGAATTTCGGAATATGAAGGCACTTACAGCCTCCTTCTTGACGTGGATATGGGTTATCTGGAGGATATTTTCGAGGCACGGGAGAATGAGGGTCTGCTTCCTAACGGCTACGGCTGGGAGGCTCTTGCCATGGCTTTTATCGAAAACGAGTGTCCCGAATATGAGGACGCCATTAATTTTGACAGCGAGGCGGGAATGTTCTGCGCCTACTGCAGCGACAGGGAGACCCTCGAAAGCTTTGCGGCAAAGTTCAAGGCGGCTTGCGAGGACAGTGAAAAGATAACGGAAATTCTTTCAAAAGCCGATCCCGATAATTTCTGATAAAAGCATTTTTAAAGGGCTTATGCAGCCGTGCTGCATAAGCCCTTTTTCTGCTTTTTATGACAAAAGCTTCTCCACAGCCGAAAGCAGCTCCCGCCATTCCGACATCATATTTTCCAAAGCCGCCTTGCCCTCGGGGGTTATGCGATAGTATTTCCGCTTGGGTCCCGCAGAGGTCTCGCCCGTGTAGCTTTCGGTGTATTTATCGGCATGAAGCCGCCGCAGCACGGCGTAAACGGTGCTTTCGTTAATATCCGTGAATACACTCGTCACCGTCCGCATTATCTCATAGCCGTACATATCCTTTTGTGAAACTACGTGGAGTACGCAAAACTCCAGCACGCCCTTTTTCATCTGACCCTTTTCCATGCCGCCGCCCTCCGATCTTTAAGAAAATCCCGTGAAACTGTGCTGCCTGCGCCGAAATTAAATGCCCTGTTTAGCACCGTTCTTCCTCCCCCTTATCATCAAAGTGACTGCCAGCCATACCGCTGCGGAAATTATCCCCGGAATAAATACCGAAATGTTGTAGGCAGGGGCGTTCATATCCATTGGGTCAAGCCGTCTGAGATAAAAGAAAACATTTGACATTCCGCCGCAGCACCCAAGCAGCAGGGAAAGGGTCGGCAGGCTGAAAGCGTCCCGCCTTATAACCGCACAGATAAGGCAAAGCGCCGACAAAACAAATATGAGCCGTGTAAATGCGCCGAGATATTCCCCTGCATATCCGTAGTATTTTGCTTTAGGGTCGCCGTCCATAAAATTAAAGGCATATGCATCAAAAAAGTCAAAGGACTCTGCCGCTGCCCATATTGCCGCCGCCACACCCGCTGCGGGCAGCAGAAGTAAATATTTTCCTCCATGACTGCGCACGGAAACAGCCCAGGCTGCCATAGCTCCGACCATAAGCGCAGTGCAAAGGAGCATATAAAGGAGATCATAGCTGTCGGGTGATCTTCTTGCTTCGTTTATCAGCCCTACGCAGAATATCCCCGCTCCCGTAAGCAGCAGCGCACACAATGCCATTGCTCTGTCGGCAGGGCCTATACGCAGATTCTTCACGCATTTTTTCCCCTCCGTTAACAGCAGTATAAGCCAAGGTACTATCGGTAGCAGAAAAGCTATTGCGCTTGGTCTCATTGCCCCAATGGAATATCTTAAATTACCTCCCCAATAAACAAACAGTCCCGTAAGCAGCAGACCCATAATGTCGGGCAGCGCTCTGCGCAGAATATCCGTTTTCCCGGGTACGGCCGTTCTCTGCAAAAACTCCGCAGCGGCCAATGCGGGCGAACCCAGCTCGCTGCAGATAACGTCCTCGGCTACACCCTCGGCGGCTCCCTCTTCAAAGCGCTCCGCAATTTCTTCAAGTATCTCCGCCACTTCTTCGGCAGGCAGTCTGAATTGCAGCTTTGCCGTAAGGGATTTTATGTACTGTTTCCTGTTCATCCGATACCATTTCCTTTCTACTGTTTATTGAATAGTAGCTGCTGTAGTTATGATATCACACTACTGTTCAAAAGTCAATAGTTTAGAGAAAAATTATTTTGTTTTGTAAATATTTCATAAGTGATTTACGGTCACTTTATGCACAATGGAGAATTTCAAATAAATTTTTCTAATAATGAAACATTTTGACAGGTTCATTCGTTCCTTATATAAAGACATTTTTTGGGGGGCAATATGCAAATTTTTAAAATGCCCGAAATAAAAGGAAAGGAAATAAAAAAATGAACATCAAAGGAAAAATATTCGGTATACTTGCTTTGGCAATGCTGTTATCATTAACAGCCTGCGGCGAACCTGCGGAAGAACCAACGAAATCCACCGAGGCCGCCGAAACGGTGCAGGGAAGCAATGAGGACGACCCCTCTACGGAGGACTCCGCCGTGTCTGACGTGTCTGACAACGCGCTGCGGCAGGCTGACGAGATCGAAAGGCAGCTGCGGCAGGAGGAGGAAAGAGCCAAGCAGCGGCAGACGACAGCGGAAAGCGGTGACAAAATAATAAATGCAAGCCTTGACGAGGTTATCGCGATGTTTGACCGCGGGGAAGATTCCGTGATCGTGAAAAGCACCGCGGAGGCTGAACCGGAGGAAATTGGCTTGACGTTTGCTATGTATTACAGCACCGAGGCGGGGGACTTTTTCGGCTGGGGCGGTCACAATAACTGGAAATACGATTATGACGAGGCGGCGAACGGCTATATGGGGGAGGGGATATATATAGACTGGGAGGCGAAAGAATACGCTCCCATGGACTTTGAAACCGCAAAGGAGTTCATGAAAAGGGTAATAGGGCTTACAGACAGGGGCTTTGGGGAGTTATGCGAATATTCCCCGACAGCCTATTACGACTTTGAAGGCAGACTGGGGATAATGCCCGGGGACGGCGGCGGCGCGGGCTGGGATTATAACCATATTACAGGCTGCACCCGCGAGGGAGACGTTGTCACCTTTGAATGCGAGCGGGTGGGACTTAAGGAAAACTGGGGGTATGAGGAAGATATGACTGTGCCTTTCACCTTCCGCGTTGCCCTTGAAGATGATATATGGAAGCTGGACGGGGTTTCCGACGGGGAATACTTTTTCGGAAGCGAATGGGTCGCGCTTGTGTCGTTTACGGGGGAATAAGGTGCGGTGGGGCTTATGTACGTGAAGGTCGGCTTTGGAGTGTGGAATTTATAAAGGTCAATTGGTAAAATGGATATAGATAAACGGAGGCAAAATGCGGAAGTGCATATTGTCTCCGTTTTTTTGGGGGATTGCTTCGGGTTTTACTGTTTCTTTTCCGAATTTTTCTCGTAAATTATCATCAGCCCTTTGAGCATAAGGTCGTCATCAAGGATTATTTTGCTTCGGCACAGGGGAGCGATAACGCCCGCAAGTCCTCCCGTGGCAACGGCTGTGCAGGTTTCCCCCATACTTTCGTTAATGCGTTCGATAAGCCCGTCAATAGCCCCTGCATTGCCGTAGAGAATGCCGCTTTTAAGGCACTCCACAGTGTTTCTCCCGATGACCCGACGGGGCGGCTCGAGGGCAATTTTCGGCAGCTGTGAGGTGCGGCTGATAAGGCTGTCGTGGGATACTGCCACGCCCGGCACTATCATTCCTCCCATATACTGCCCCTTGCCGTCGATAACGGAAAGAGTGGTCGCCGTGCCCATATCAATGATTATAAGAGGCAGGGGGTACTCCGCAATGCCCGCAACAGCGTCCACCACAAGGTCGCTGCCCAGCTGGGCGGGGTTGTCGATGATTATGCTAAGCCCCGTTCTTATACCCGGGCCAATTATCATTGCCTCGGTATTGGTAAAACGCTCCGCCGCCTTTGCCACTGCCTTTGTCACCGAGGGCACTACCGAGGAAATTACCGCCCCGTGAAGCTCGCTCGTGTCAATGCCGTTAAGGTCGAGGGCGGTTTTTATGGTTGCCGCATACTCGAGGCTTGTGGCTGTGTGGTTGGTGGAAACTCGGTCGGAAAAAAGTATTTTTCCCTCCTTGCAGCAGCCGATAACTATGTTGGTGTTGCCTACGTCAATGGCTAATATCATTTTTGGTACGCTCCTTTTTATTGATCTTTAAGTAACCGCCGATCAAATCAAAAAGGCAAGATACGAGAGATCATATCTTGCCTCATGCAAATCAGCTTGTGCTTTTACTTGTTTTTGTGGTCGAGGCAGCCATAACCGATTTTGAGAGCGCATAACCCACAGGTCCCGTAATGACCGTAGTCGTGAGCCATTCGCTGACTGCCTGAAGCCCCACAAAGACGCATACAAAAATGAAAACGTTCTGCCCGGGGGCTAAAGAGTTTCGGCGGGTCATTATCTCCTCGGTGCTGCCAAAGAGGAGTATCAGAGTTGACATATAAAATACAGTGTTGAGAAAGGCTGCGAGAAAGCTTGTTATATAGGAGTTTGCCAGGGGCATGACCGATCTTTTTCTCATAAATTCCGACAGCTTGCCGATAATAAAGCCGTCCAGAATACGGGGCAGGAAGCACAGAACTGCCGTCAGAAAGGGGTTTATCCCGAATAGGGCTGTTGACAGGGGACTGCGCCCGAAGCATTGCATAAAGCTTGTAAGACCGAATACTCCGCCGATAACTGCACCTCCCGCTGCGCCCATGGTATATGCTGCTATTGAAAGGGCTATGGGATTGAGCGTTACGGCGACAGGTCCGATCGTCATATACCCCAGTGGTGTGTAGGACAAGACAACTACTATTGCGCTAAGCAATCCAAGCCTTGTCAGATTTGATGTTTTCATATTAAATTCCTCCTTGTTATTATTCTCCTCACGGGAGATACAATACAATTACACATACATTATACCACGAATGTTAAAAAAAGGATATATATTTTTTATTATATTTATGTTATAATAGTGTTATAAAAGGCGGCGCATTAAATTTGTGTGAACATTTTACGTATTCATGCGAACATTATTAATTATTGATTTTTTGGTGGTGTTGAAAATGTTAACGGGCAAGACAATTATTCTCGGAGTGAGCGGCAGCATTGCGGCTTACAAGATACCGAACCTTGCAAGAATGCTGAAAAAGCTTGGTGCGGACGTACAGGTGATTATGACAAAAAATGCGGAGAATTTCATTAACCCCATTACCTTTGAAACGCTGACGGGGAACAAGTGCCTTGTGGACACCTTTGACAGGAATTTTCAGTATTCGGTGGAGCACGTGGCGCTGGCGAAAAGGGCGGACGCTGTTATGATAGCCCCTGCTTCGGCGGACGTTATCGGGAAAATCGCCTGCGGGATAGCAGACGATATGCTGACGACTACCGTTATGGCGTGCCCCTGCAAGAAGATAGTTTCCCCTGCAATGAACCATAATATGTACCACAATCCGATAGTGCAGGACAATATCAAGCGTTTGTCCTCTTTCGGGTATGAGATAATTTCCCCCGACAGCGGAATGCTGGCAAACGGCGACAGCGGAGACGGGAGAATGCCCGAAGAATCGGTGCTTTTGGAGCATATTTTAAAGGCCTGCGCATTCCCGAAAGACCTGGCGGGGAAGAGCGTGCTGATAACGGCGGGGGCGACAAGGGAGGCTATTGACCCTGTGCGCTTTATCACCAACCACTCCACGGGGAAAATGGGGTTTGCCCTGGCGAGGGCTGCCATGCTGCGTGGGGCGCACGTTACCCTTGTATCGGGGCATACGGAGGGGCAGCCGCCCTTGCTGGTGGACGTTATCCCAGTGACCTCGGCGCAGGATATGGCGGATGTGGTTTTGTCAATTTCCGATAATTACGACATTATCATAAAGGCGGCGGCTGTGGCTGACTACACCCCCGTGACAGCTGCCCCGGGGAAGATCAAAAAGGCGGACGGGGGGCTTACCTTGGAGCTTCGCAGGACTGTGGACATTTTGGCGGAGCTGGGAAAGACAAAGCGCCCCGGGCAGGTCGTCTGCGGCTTTTCCATGGAAACGGAAAATCTGCTTGAAAATTCCCTGCGCAAGCTTATTGAGAAAAACTGCGACATGATATGCGCAAACTCCCTTACCCAGGCGGGCGCGGGCTTTGGCGCGGACACCAACATAATCACCCTCATCACCTGCGACGGCGAGATTCCTCTGGAGATCATGACAAAGTTTGACGCTGCCAATAAGATATTGGACGTACTGGCGGCAATGGGCTGATAGAGGCAGGAGATTAAGAGGCAAGAAGCAAGAAATTTTGGGCTGATGTGCATGAAAATGTAAAATTTTTGTGAATGGGATTTGTGGCAGTGCAGCGGGACTTTTGGGAGCTTTTTCCTGAAGTCCGCTGCATTTTTGCTGTCATGTTTTACGGGTGTGTAATGGATTTGGGATTGCGTAAGGCTTTTGGATATTGTGAAGTGAGATAATGACGGCTGGAAATGTTTTCTAAATTCTTCCTTTTGCTGGAAAAATTCTTGATTTTTGTATAAAATTCACAAAAAACATCTTATAAAATTAGCGTAATTTTCGGAAAATCTTTCTTTTAATACTGGACAAACGGATTTTTTTTTGGTATAATATATATGTACAACTATGTGGTGTTGACTTTTGAAGAATTATATTTTTGTTAAAATTTACAAAATCTTGGAAAGATGGGTCTTGTATATGGATTATAACAAACAAAGAAAAATCGTAAAGGCGCTGGAGGCTAAGGGGAAGAACCCTCTGCTGTTCCTGCCTTGTCTTATAGCCAAATTGCTGGTGATAGGCTTTATGTCGGCGTGCAGATGGGTCGACATGGCGCTGTCGGACAGCGAGGGTAATTTCCTTGGGCTTAAAAGGCGTGAGGAGAAGAAAAGGTCTGCTTATGCGCGTTACGGCGAGCTGGAGGCAAGGCGTGACGAGCGCAGGCGTGCCCGTGAAGAGGCGCTTGCTAAGGCAATGACTGATTATAAGGCGGCAAAAAGGTATGTGACTACGA
>CAMWLD010000016.1 GCA_947175005.1 uncultured Ruminococcus sp.
GCACGGGACAGACCGTCCGCATGGCAGAGAAGCAGGGTAAGGAAATTATTAATATATATGTTGACCGGCCGGAAGATTAAAAATATATTTTCCGACCAAACAAAAAGCCGCCTGTACCGGATTTGGTACAGGCGGTCATTATTTAATTGATGGATATAAACCCTATCCTTTAAGCTCACTGATTATCTCATTTTTAATTTTCTCGACAACCTCGTCAAGGTCGATCATATCCGCAGCCATTTGGGCAATGGTATCGTTGTCGACATCAATATTCTCCGATATAGCAGCGGACAAAGCCCCCATATCAAGATTTTCCGCAATCGCCTCTGCCAGCGCACTCATGCTTAGACTTTCGGTGATCGCCGAAATGATCTCCTCCGAGCGGAGATTTTCCGCCACAACGTCAGAGATAAGACGAGCCGTTTCCGAAGGGTCAATGAGGTCTGCGGGAGCTGTAATTGCCGTTGGCGCCGTCGGAGCTTTACCCATGGGCTTTTCCGATCGGTGCTTTTTCATCAGATTTGCCGTGGAATACCACTGATTAGTCGGCCAGCCGTCCTCAAAAATAATATTATGCCTCTGAGGACGTTCCTCTGCAAACGGGTCAAGGCTTTCGGGCAGGTCTGCATAATACTCGGGGGCTTTCGCCTCCATTACCGCCATAGGCGCATTTTGGGAAACAAACCGCAGCTGCACAAAATCCTTATCCCCCGTTTTAAAGGGAACTGAGTAAAGTTCCCAGCCATTGCAGCGTTTGAGAGGCTTTATATAGCCTCTGTTGAGCTTATAGCAAAGCTTGTTGTCCCAATCGGTCAGGGGCATATTAACAGGGTCGTCGGTGAAAATTATATGGAGCTGGCAAACCTCGTTATAACGGTCGTTTTCTCCGCCGTTGAGCCAAAAAACAAACCTGTACTCGGTGTTCTTTTCCAGCACCTCCACGCCGTTGGTTATCTCGCACCATGCCCCGTTCCACGAACCCGTGGAAAGCACGTCCGTCATTTCCCCGTCCCCGCCAAAAGGGTCGGGAATTGAAAAACGTTCAAATATTGTGGTTCGCTGTACATCCGGGTGCTTTTTCCATTTCTTCGGCTTCAGGTAAACGTAATTTACGCTGCCTGCTTCAAGGGATTCCCGGGTTTTTTCGGTGTTTATATTAATATTATCCATCATATTATCCTCCGTATTATCACACGTCGGACAGCCATTCAGACGGATCGTATTGTCGGTCACAAAAACTGCCCGACTTTTTTTAACAAGGCCTTTAGCCCTTTTTGGGTATGTTCTGCCAATTTCCTTTCCGTCCTCGGAAAGAACAGTGACGGTTCTGCTGTCAGAAGCAAGAGAATCAGAAGCAAGAGGCAAGATTTCCTCTGACCTGTTGTTTTTTTTAATGGGTGTCATCCCCTTTTTTCTCCCGTTTCATGTAAAATTTGCATACGTTTTTTGTAATGGGTGTGCTGTTAGAAGCAAGAAAATCAGAGGCAAGAAGCAAGAAGTTATTCTCCTGTCTGTTTTCTTGTTCCAAACTTATTTGCATACGTTTTTGCATACGTTTTTTGTTATGGGTGTCTTCCCCTGCAAGTTTATTATAACATACGCCCCGAGAATTTGTCAAGAGCATTTACTCAAATTATTTCAACCAGACTTTTGCAAAGCATGACAAGGTCATAGCGAATACCCTTGCGGCTGCGCCAGCCTCTTTTGTCCCACTCTTCCCCGGAAACATCATCTCCGCCGTATATCAGCGCCCCATAGTCAAACCCTCTGAACTTGGCAACAGCAATACAGCCTGCCTGTTCCATTTCCACAATTTTAGCCCCCTCCGACTTTCTTTTGGCTATCCTGTCGGCGGTCTCCCTGAATACAGCGTCTGTCGTCCAGGTAAGCCCCTTTATGTAGGGAACAGATTTTTCCGATAAATATCCCGTGATTTTATCCGTGACCTTGGGGTCTGTGCAAATGTATTTTGAGGGCTTTATGTAATGATAGGAAAAGCCCTCGTCCCGTATTGCACCCTCTACTACAAGTATCTGCCCCACCGCAATGTCCCTGTCAAGCACTCCACCGCCCCCGCAGAACATTACCTTTGTTATCCCCATAGAACTGAACAAGTCAAGATTGCCACCGCATGAGGGACACCCCACAAACCCCAATGTTATAAGCACATCGGAATTTGCAAAGCGGTACACATAAACAACATTCTCGCCGCCAATGGTTCTCTCAAGGCTTATTTTCCCCTCCGCCTCCAGCTTCTCCAGAACCTCGGGAAAAAATGTAATTATCATCTTGTTTGTATCAAAAGGTTTTGCCGCAAAATTCGTGGGGTTAAGCGTTGCTGTCTTAGCGTCGTCAAATTCCAGTATGGGGTATTCGTTTTCGGTCATCATGATTTTCACCTTTTTCTTTTATTTTCGCTATAGCATTCAGCGCAATTTTATTATCCGCCTCACGTTCAATAATTTTTTCCGCTGCCCTCAACGCCTCGTCATCATCAATAAGCTTTTCGGGAACGCTCCAAAAAAACAGCAGCATATCCAAATAATCCAAATTATCCGTATCATTATCGTACAGCCGCCGCAAATGATAAAGCGCCGCAGAATAAGCCCCCTCTATATAGGTAAACACATGAAGCATAAGCTCTTCTGCCGCCTCATGGTAAGACCTGTCACCCTCCGTAAGATAACAGGCAAATGTATACACGATAATGCTTTCCGTGTCATACCCCGCCTGTAAGATCGTTTCCTTGCGCTTGTCGACAGGCAGCTTGTCTATTTCCCTCTTTGCCTTTTCAAAATCTTGTTTCAATAAGCCGTCAATAAAATCCTCATATGAAAACATAGCCCGAATCCCCCGCTTCAGTCAATAAATTTCACCCTTAACGTTTTAACGCTGTCTGCCGTGACAAAGGTTCTGTAGGTTATATCCACATATTCCTCCGTCCATTCCATTTTGTAATGTCCGCAGTTTGTCTCGCCGTCATCGGTGGTAAACATATCTATGGGCACAGCCTCGTTATTTTCCATTATCTGATATATTTCTGCCCGCCCGTCCATTAAAAAAGCCGATTCCTCAATAACAATAGTGTGACTGCCGTCGGTGAACATATACCATTCGGGATAATTCGGCCACAGCCCGTCTGACGGCAGCACAACGAGAAATAACAATACTCCGCAAAAAAATCCCGTCAAAATCTTTGCCCCCGCATTTATCACGGTATTGAATACCCCACGCTTTTCCTTTATGCTCAAAACAATTTCGACTATAGTCAGCGCAATAAACCAAACGCCGCTAAGCGGGAAAAAAATGGCGCAGGCTTCTGCAAAATCATCACGTTTAGAATGTGTCACAATTTCGTTGCCCTCATATGTATATGACACGCCCGAGGGCTGCCCGAGAGCTATCACAAAGAGCAGCACCGATAATATAACAAAGGCGACAGTCAGTATTTTAAGCAGCTTTCGTTTGTTCATTCCGATTTCCTCCCTTGTCAGCCCCAAAAAAATTTACATATACTCATCAAAGAAATCCGAGTCTATCCTCTTTATGCTGTATGTGGCAACGGTCGATACTCCAAGGTCATATTCTATCATAAGTTTTGCAAGCATTTGTCCGTTCACCAGAACTATTTTGCTGTGCAGCTGCTTTGCGGCATATTCCGCTGCCTCCTTTGAAAATTTTGCCGTAGTGATGAATATTCCCTTTGAAGCCCCCTGCCCCGCCAGCGCTCCCAAAAATTTCTGAACCTCGGGACGTCCCACAACGCTGTCGGTTTTCCATTGCTTTGCCTGTATGTAAATTGAATCAAAGCCGAACTTGTCTGCACTGACTATCCCGTCAATGCCCTCATCCCCCGATTTTACCGTAACAGCCTCGGCGTTTTCCTCCATCTTGCCGTATCCCATAGCAATAAGCAGCCTTACCACCAGCCGCTCAAATTCGTAGGGAGACATTTTCATTATCTCCGCCATAAGCTCATCCGCCAGCTCGCTGTTAAGCTCATTCAAAGCATTTTCTATCTGCTCCTGCGGACTTTCGCTTTTGATCTCGTCCGAAGGCACACTTTCGCTTTCATCCGACGGCCCTTGTTTTTTTGCCTTGCCGTAAAATTCATTGAAAGAATCGAATTTTTTCAAATACTTCAGCGTTACACACTCTGCACCTTGTTCATAGGCTGCCGCACCCGCCTCAGTCAGAATATACTGTCCCTTCTGAGTATTTTCTATAAGTCCCGCCTTTTTCAGATATGTCCGTGCCCAAGCTATTCGGTGACGGTATTTGGGAATACCTCTTGATGTGGTCTCGGTCTTGTCGGCGTCGCTCAAGTCCGCCCGATTTGCACAGTATTCACAAATGTCTTTGGAACTGTGGATGCCCTTATCACCCAAACAGTCGATAATAAGAGGCATAAATTCATAAAATTTAGGTACTGCCATGTATTTCCTCATCCTTTATATATTAATTATAGATCAATCACTTATATTATCTCAACTTAAATCCTCTCGGCAGCAATTCCTCAATAGGGTGGGACACGATAGTCCCCGACTTTTCCCGCATAATAATGCAAAATCCATCCTCCGCAAACTCGCTCATAAACTGCAAACATATCCCGCAGGGATAAGTAAGCCCGCCCCCCGCATTGGCAACAGCCGCCGCCCTGAATTTCAAAGCCCCCTCGGAAACTGCCTTTACCGCCGCAGTCCTCTCCGCGCAAATGCAGCAGCCGTAAGAACCGTTCTCCACATTGCAGCCCGTGAACACTCTGCCGTCGTCGGACAGTATCGCAGCCCCTACCTTAAAGCCAGAATAAGGCGCATATGCCCTCTCGCTCATTTCCTCCGCCGTCCGCATAAGCTGGGCCTCGCCTTGGGCGGTTAGCTCCACGCTTGCTTTTTTCTTCGCCATATTCCGCACGCTCCTTTCCTTGATATTTATAAGCAAACGCCAATCAAACGCTTTTAAAAATATTTTAATTTTACCAATGTAAACGGCGTTATTTCCTCCGCCTGCGGCGGAGGAAATAACCATAATCGGCAGTTCTTTAAAACAGCGGTTTTCCCCCGCTTTATAAACCGAAAGAATACCGCTTTGTAAATATATTAAACTTCAGCCTTTTCCCGTGGTATCTCGGGAGCTTTTTCCTTTACCTTTCCCTTGCAGAATGCGTCAATGTAACGGTCAATGCACTTGTCAACGATCTGCACAGCCGCATTTCTGTCCTTTATCTCGTCAATGGAAGTCTCCTTCCCCTCCAGCTGCTTGTAAACACGGAAGAAATGGGACATCTCATCAAAAATATGCCTGGGCAGCTCGCTTATGTCCTTGTATGTATTGTAGGTGGGGTCGTTGGCGGGAATGGCGATTATCTTGTCGTCGGGCGCACCGTTGTCCAGCATGGAAATTACCCCGATAGGATAAGTCCTTACCAGCGCCAGCGATTCGATAGGCTCGGAGCAAAGCACCAGCACATCAAGAGGGTCGCCGTCCTCCGCATAGGTGCGCGGGATAAAGCCGTAATTCGCAGGGTAATGAGTAGAAGTGTACAAAACCCTGTCCAGACGCAGAAGTCCCGTTTTCTTGTCCAGTTCATACTTCATCTTGCTGCCCTTGGGGATCTCGATTACCGAGTAGAAATTATCCCTCGTGATTCTGTCCGGCTCAATATCATGCCAAATGTTCATAATAAAAACAACTCCTTCTATCAGAGGCAAGAGGTCAGAAGCAAGAGGCAAGAAGATAAGCCCCTGCACATTTACACACTGCCTCAAATTTTTTTAAAATTTTCCGCCCTATCAAGCGACCGCAAAAATCAAGCAAGCCGCACAACTCATTATTAATTATTAATTGTTAGCAATGCTCGGTGCTTTCACCGCCCTGCAAATGCTTGAGATCAAGCTGTGGACTTCGCCGTCGTCGGGACGTCTGCCTTTTACCTTGGCGGGTATCACCCTGTGGGCGCATACATCGGCGTAAACATAACCCACGTCCTCGGGCAGCACAAAGTTTCTCCCCTTGAACATGGCAGCGCACCGCGCCATAGCCGCCGCCGCCAGCGACCCACGGGGACTAACCCCCAGCTCCAGTCTGCTGTCGGTGCGGGTAGCCGCCGAAAGCCGTGCAATATAATCGTAAATTTCATCGCTTACAAAAATATTCTCCGCCGCACTGCGCAGCTTAATCAGTTCCTCCGCCGTCATTATAGGACGTACCACGGGCGACGTGCGCTTTGAGGATTTCGCCTTTAATATCTTTGCCTCGTCCCCCGCCGTGGGATAACCCATGCTAAGCTTTATCATAAACCTGTCCAGCTGGGATTCGGGCAAAAGCTGCGTCCCCGCCGAACCTGTGGGGTTCTGGGTCGCAAGCACTATAAACGGCTCGGGCAGCTTTCTTGTAACGCTGTCCACCGTCACAGCCCCCTCCTCCATTGCTTCAAGCAGAGCGGACTGGGTCTTGCTGGAGGTCCTGTTTATCTCGTCCGCCAGAAACAGATTGCAGAAAACCGCTCCCGCTTTCCATTCAAACTCCCCCGTGGCACGGTTGGGTATGTAGAATCCCGTCACATCAGCAGGCATAACGTCCGCCGTGAACTGCATTCTGTTGTACTCCAGCCCCAATGCCTTGGAAAAAGCCACCGCCATAGTAGTCTTTCCCACCCCCGGAATATCTTCAAGCAGAATATGACCGCCCGCACAGGCAGTCATAAGTATTTTTATGATAATATCGTCCTTGCCTATGACCGATTTTCTTATTTCCTCCGCCGATTTTTTCAGCAGCAGAATAAGCGATGAATCCATATCAGAATTAACCTCCCGGAGGCAAGAGGCAGGAAGCAAGAGGCAAGAAGTGCGCTCCTGCTCTTTCTACCGCAAGCCTTTAAATGATGTTTTCCCGAGTTATTAACTCATAGACAATATTGCCATATCGCCGTTGTTGTTATACCCCTGATTTTTAAGGGTCTCCGCAATATGGCGGGCAGTGTTGCCCCTGCTTACCTGCAAAGCAGCGTCAAGGGTCTTTATAACGAATGCAAAAGCCTCGTCCTTGTCGTCGCGGTCATAGGTATAGCAGGTGAGAGTTACCTTGATAAGATTAAACAGCACATTGAAGAATACAAAATTATCCCACAAACTCATATTGTAATCCGCAAAGGGCATGCAGTAGCTCCATACATAGTTTACCATAACATTTTCAATATAATGCTCACGGTCTTTAAGGAAATCCTCGTGATAAGCCTTTTTAAGAGGCAAATATTTCTCGTCGCTGTACTCGAATGCGGTCGCCCCGTGGGGGATACCCGCATTCTTGTAAACCGACCACCGGAGCTTCGACATATCCTCCGACTCGGGCAGCGCCGACAAAAGGCTGATAGCCTCCCCAAGGCTGAACCCGAACCCGGGCTTTATCTCCTTGAAATATTCCATAACGTCCTTGTGATCGGGAGCGTTGGTATAATCCGCCACAAACTGGGGTATAAGCTCCTCTCTGCCCTTGTCAATAAGCCCCTGCACGGTCTTGTAGGCAAAGTTCATCAGGAGCATTCTCTTTTCAAACACATAATTCCTGTCCTGCATAATGTTCATAGTCAGAATTTTGAGATTCCAGTAATGCTTTAAAATAGGGGTCTTGTCAATAAGCTCCTGCCCCTTTTTGGAATACTCCGCCTCCAGCTCGGGCTGCAAACTGGTCATTCTGTAAGCAATGGGCTTTTGGGCATTCATAAGAGTGTGGATAACTCTCTCATTGTCCAGCTTGAAAACATACTCGATCGCTGCAGGGCTGGTCAGCACCAGGTACTCCACGTTTTCATTCTGCAAATTTGTTTTGTCCGTAAGCTCCCCGTAATAATCGGGGGTAATGATAGGATAAGGCATTTTTATGTTCCTCCGTTATCTTATTTCCTTTTGTCGACAGCAATTTAAAACCGTCCGTCTGACACACATACTTGTACATATTATACAGTATAACACATTTCCCCATAAAAATCAATGGTTTTATGAAATTTAATTTTTTTAAGTTTTTTTCGGAAGGATTTTGCCCGTTTTGCTAAAATACATTTTACATTTAGTATAATATTACAAATAGTAATGTTACATTATTTAAGAAATCAAACGATCAAAAATGCCTTTTCACTGTGTATTGTGACAATGATTTAGTTATCACTTTTTATCCATAAGATCTTTCCGCCATAGAAACTATCGGCCATGCTCATGCACTCACCTACAGAGTCCCACAAGCTATCGGTTTCAACCTCTTTATTTTCATTGCAGTAAAATAAACAGTACCTGTCACTATCGGAATATTTACATATTGCCAAATATTTAATATGTGCGGCTGTTTCACCTGTCGTATAAGATATTAACCCATATTCGTTTTTGTGCGTAAAATAGAGAACCTTTGCCCCGTCCAATTGTTCAGGGAACATAATTACTTCACCTCTCTGTGCAGAATTTTATAGTGAAACTATCGGAATTGCAGCCGGCAAAATTTATCTTGAAAAAGTAGGGTCAAAATATTCCTTGACAATCCCCAAAAAATATGCTATAATAAAACCACCGACCAAGCTATGCGGTTGAACACCTTTTTTGAGGCGTTAGGAAAGTCCGGGCATCACAGAGCAGGATAGCTGCTAACGGCAGCCGAGGGCGACCTTAGGGCAAGTGCAACAGAGATATACCGCCGCAGTAATGCGGTAAGGGTGGAAAGGCGAGGCAAGAGCTCACCGGAGCAATGGAGACATTGCTGCCATGTAAACCCTATCCGATGCAACGTCTATTGGTGCAGTGCGTCAATGTCTGCTCGGCAGGCGTACTGTAATGACGGCTAAAGCGTTTCGGCGACGATTCGCTCAGATAGATTTCCGCACACGACAGAACCCGGCTTATCGGCTTGATCGGTACTGGAGGCAAGAATGTGTAAATGGGGGTAAACCCCATTTACACTTAGAGGCAAGAAGCAAGAAGAATGTATTCTTCCTGTTTCCTGCCTCGATTTTTTATTTAACGGCTTACTTCATCAGCTTCACCATGACTGCCTTCTGAGCGTGCAGCCTGTTTTCCGCTTCCTCAAATATCTCTGCGGCGTGTTCCTCGAACACCTTTGAGGTGATCTCCTCCTCACGGTGAGCAGGCAGACAGTGCTGAACCATAGCGTCCCGCTTTGCAGCCGCCATGACCTCGTCGTTTATCTGATAGCCTGCAAAGGCCTTGCGGCGTATCTCCGCTTCGTCCTCCTGTCCCATAGAAGCCCATACGTCGGTAAAGAGAACGTCCGCATTTGCAGCCGCCTCCAGGGGCTTGTCGGTCAGCGTGAACTTATCTCCATAGCCCTTGGCAAACTCCAGCACATCATCAGCAGGGCGGTATCCCTCCGGACACGCAGCCGCAACCTCCATGCCCACGGTCAGACCGCCTACAATAAGGGAATTTGCCATATTGTTGCCGTCTCCGATGTAGCACATTTTAAGGCCGTCAAACTGTCCCTTGTACTCCCGTATCGTCATAAGGTCGGCAAGCACCTGGCAGGGGTGGCAGTAGTCGGTAAGCCCGTTTATTATGGGGATATTTCCGAACTGTGCCAAGTCCTCCACTTCCTTTTGCTCAAAGGTGCGGATCATAATTCCGTTTAGATAACGGGAAAGCACACGTGCAGTGTCCTGCACAGGCTCGCCCCTGCCTATCTGCAAGTCCTTTGAGGATAAAAACAGCGCATTTCCCCCCAGCTGATACATTCCCGTTTCAAAGGAGACCCTTGTACGTGTAGAGGATTTCTGGAAGATCATTCCGAGAGTTTTCCCCTCCAGATGCTTGTGGGGGATATTGTGCTTGAGCTCATATTTGAGCTGGTCTGCCAGGTTAAGAATGTCGATTATATCCTCCTTGCTAAGGTCGGACATTTTCAGTAAATGGTTCATAATAATTACCTCCGTAAAATTTAATATTTATCCGAATAAAAAGCGGGCCATGAGTAAGTTTCGATTTTTCGCCGTTCAATACTGTATCATACAGTCCGGCAGCAGCTTTTCAAGCTCCACTATATCCTCTGCGCTGATATCGTTGTTCCGCAGATCAAGAATATCAAGAGCCGCAAGATTTTCGATCGGGCTGATATCGCTTATATGGTTGTTCCACAAATTAAGCTCTTTAAGCCCCGAAAGCTCGGAAACAGTACCGATATCTCTTATATAGTTGCTCGACAGATCCAGCTTTTCCAGCCCCGAAAACTCCGAAAGAGGTGTTATATCCGAAAAATCCGAATTAACTATGGTAAGCTCCTTAAGCCCCGAAAGCTGCGCAAGAGGGCTGATATCATCTATACGGGTTCTGTTCAGATACAACTCCTTAAGCTCGTTAAGTCCCAGAAGAGGGCTTATATCCGTTATTTCAAAATGGGACAGCGCAAGGGACTGTAGATTTGTCAGACCTGCAAGGTAAGTTATGTCACTAACCCGAAAATCATACAGCGTCAGCGAACGCAACTCTGTAAGTCCCGAAACAAAGCTGATGTCATCTGACTCTGAGCCGAAAACCACCAAAGTTTCAAGACCTGTCATACGAGAAAGAAAATCAGCATTATCCGAATTGACCGTCACACACAGCTCCTTAAGCTGATTCATCTCCGCAAGGGGGGACAGGTCATCTGCACGATCACCTCTCAAACACAGCGATTCAAGCTTCGTAAGCTCCGCAAGGAAGGATATATCCTCTATCATGTTTTGCGATATATCCAGCTCCGTCAATTCCGAAAGTCCCGAAATAGGCGTAATATCACTGATATTGCAGTTAAATAACGACAGCTTTTTCAACCCGGTAAATTCTGTAATACGTCTCATATCTTCATCGGTAATCTCAGCAAATCCGACATTAAGCTCTGAAATATCCGAGGGATATTCCTCTCCCGCAAATGTGACGAACGTCCTTTCGGATTCCTGCGTTTCCAATGTTGTCTGCACAGCATCTTCGGCGCAGCCCGCAAACATTGCCATAGAAAAGCACACCGCCGTAAACATTCCCAAAGCGGAAAACCGCTTCATTTTTTTCATATGTCCACCACTCCTTTGCCGTAAATTATTCTTGCCACTGCTCAAATTTCGATCTCAGTTTTAAGTATAAACTCCGGCTTTACCACATATTCCAGATACACCGGACGTTCACGCTTTTCCAGATAGACCCCGAACCGTTTTCTCTCCGCAGGGGTGACTATCATATCTGCCGCCTCTTCCGGGGAAAACCAGCCGCTCTCGGAATTTTCCTCCGAGGGACGGGGCACGCCCTCTCCCGTGCAGATAAAATCCGCCATTACCTTTGTGGGAATGTATTTCACGCCGCCGTACCCCGCATGACCCGCAGTGTTGGAGCATAAGCAGAAAAGCCGACCCACAGTTATCTCTATCCCCGTTTCCTCCATTATCTCACGTTTCAGCGCATTAATGAGATTTTCACCGGTCTCAACAACTCCCCCGGGGTAAGTCCAACCCCGTGCATTGTGCCTCACCAAAAGAATCTTCCCCTCGGAATTTGTTACAACTCCCCCCACCGCCGCAATGTGCGTGGGGAAGCTCCATTCCCCTACGGGAGTTTTTTCGTTACCCGAGCAGTTTTCCAAGAATTTCCACTCCCTTGTCGATATCCTCATAGCTTACGGTCAGCGGCGGCAGAAAACGCAGCTTTTCCTTAGCTGTAAGAATAAGCAGTCCGTTTTCCGCAGCAGCAGACAGAATATCCGCCGCCTTTTTGTTTTTAAGGCGTGCCCCCAGCATGAGACCCATGCCGTCAACCCCCTCTATTTCGGGAATTTCAAGCAGCTTTGCTTTAAGATATTCGCCCTTTTTCTTTACCTCGTCCAAAAATCCCTCTGCCGTCACCGTGTCAATGACCACATTCGCCCCCGCACAGGAAACGGGATTTCCCCCGAAGGTCGAACCGTGAGTCCCCTTAGTCAGCACATCTGCGCATTTCTCCGAAGCAAGGCACGCTCCCATGGGCAGTCCCCCTGCAATTCCCTTTGCAAGAGTGGTAATGTCGGGTTTTACTCCGTAAAGCTCGGAGGTAAGCAGTGCCCCCGTCCTGCCCATTCCCGTCTGTATCTCGTCCGCAACCGTCAGTATATCATTTTCACCGCAAAGCCTGAATATTGCCTCCACAAAATCCTTTTCCAAGGGGATAACGCCCCCCTCGCCCTGCACGAATTCAAACATCACCGCACAAATGCTCTTGTCCTCGCCGATGACCTTTTCAAGCGTCGCAGTATCATTTGCGGGAACATTCACAAACCCCTCCACAAAGGGGAAAAAGTAATTGTGGAAAACCTCCTGCCCCGTTGCGGATAATGTCGCAACAGTCCGTCCGTGAAATGAATTCACAAGGGTAACAATAGTATGATGTCCCGCGTCCCGGCCATACTTGTCAAAGGAATATTTCCTCGCAAGCTTTATGGCGCATTCATTCGCCTCCGCTCCCGAGTTCCCGAAAAATACCGACTTATAGCCTGTCGCCCCAGTCAGCTTTTCCGCAAATTCACCCTGTACAGCCGTGTAATAATAATTGGAGCTGTGCTGAATATTTCTCACCTGCATACAAACAGCGTCAGCCCATTTTTCGTTGGCAAAACCCAAAGAATTTGTTCCGATACCGCTGCCGAAATCAATGTATTCCTTTCCGTCCTCATCAACAGCAGCAGCACCGCTGCCCTTTTCCAGGGAAACAGGCAAACGCCCGTAAGTCCCCATTATATGTTCATTGAATTTTTCTATAGTTTCCGATGATTTTGACATAATAATCATATCCTCTCTATGTGTGATCTTATACAAACTGTGTGCCGATACCCTGACTGCTCATAAGCTCGATCAGTATCGAGTGGGGAACTCTGCCGTCAATAATGCAGGTCTTTTTAACTCCCCGTCTGACCGCCTCCACGCAGCAGTCTATCTTGGGTATCATGCCTCCGCTGATTATGCCCTGCCGCTTCATAAAGGGCACTTCGCTGACCTGCACTTTGGGGATAAGGGTCTGAGTGTCGTCCTTGTCCTTTAACAGCCCCGCTATGTCGGTCATAAGAATGAGATTTTCCGCACGCAATTCCGCTGCTATTCTTGCCGCCGCAGTGTCCGCATTGACGTTGTAGGTCTGACCCTTTTCATCACAGGCGACTGTGGCAATAACGGGGATATACCCTCTCTCCAGTGCGTCAGTAATGGGCGTGGTGTTCACTTCCTTTATTTCACCAACAAAGCCAAGGTCGGGCTCGCTCTCCAGCTTCTCGCACATAAGCATATTCCCGTCAATTCCGCAAAGCCCCAACGCCTTGCCTCCGTGCAGCGACAGATGTGAAACAAGCTCCTTGTTCACCTTTCCCGCCAGAACCATTTTAACAATGTCCACCGTGGCTTCGTCCGTGTATCTGAGGCCGTTTATAAACTTGCTCTCTATCCCCACACGCCACAGCATTTCATTTATCTCCGGGCCTCCCCCGTGAACCAGCACGGTTTTCAGTCCCACCAGATTCAGCAGAACAATGTCGCTCATTACAGCGTTTTTCAGTTCCTCGTTTGTCATAGCGTTGCCGCCGTATTTTATTACAACGATCTTGTCATTGTACCGCTGTATGTAGGGCAGTGCGTCAATAAGCACCTGCGAACGTATCTCATTTGAAATTTCATTGTTCATCTAATTCAAACTCCTTCCAGTAGCTTAATTATTTTATTTTTATCAAGCTTGTATTTACAGCTTACAAACATATATATTATCCGTTCAAATGCCGCTGATATCAAAACGTTTGAGAATTTCTTCGCAGGCTTCTGATTCAGAGTTTAAAAAAATTACATCATATTGTTTTCCTCTCTCCGTATAGTAAACCTTCCATTTATTATTTTCCTGCACCATACAAATTCTGTCATCGGTTTCACCAGATTCATCAACATTATAATACCATTCGGGGATCTTGTTTTTTGCTAATATTTCCTTTAATTTGTTTTTATTCATCAGATCACCCTCCTTTATTTGTCTGCTTACAAGCATTTTCTCTGCAAGATCAGAAGCCGGAGACTATAATTCAATTCATAGTTTCATATCTTCAAATTCCAGCCTCTAACTGCGATAATCTCCGTTTATCTTAACATAATCATAGGTCATATCGCAGCCCCAGGCAGTAGCGGATTTATCGCCTGTATTAAGGTCAATAAGCAGGTCAACTTCATCCTCCAGCAGAATTTCCTTGGCAACTTCCTCGGAAAAGGGAATACACACCCCGTCCTCGCAAACCTTTATCTTTCCCTTTGCCGACGAATAGTAAATATCCACATGGGAAATGTCAAAATCCTCTTCGGTGTAGCCTATGGCGCAGAGAATCCTGCCGCAGTTTGCGTCCGCCCCGAACATGGCGCACTTAACAAGAGGCGAACGGATAACGCTCTTTGCTGCCGCAATTGCAATATCAACACTTGGTGCGCTGCCGCAGATACAGGTGATAAGCCTTGTTGCCCCCTCGCCGTCCTTTGCAAGCATTCTCGTAAGATTTGCCATTACCTCGTAAAGGGCGCTTTTGAAAATGTCATATTCCTCCGAATTTTCGGTTATCTCATCATTTCCCGCCAGACCGCTTGCCATGACCATGCACATATCATTGGTGGACTGATCTCCGTCCACGCAAAGGCAATTGTAGGTGACCTTGACGGTTTCCGACAAAGCCGCCTGCAAAGCGGAAACGGATATATTACAGTCGGTAGTGATGAAGTTGAGAGTCGTTGCCATGTTAGGGTGTATCATTCCGCTGCCCTTAGCCATGCCGCCGATGTGACAGGTTTTTCCGCCTATTTCAAATTCAACGGCAAATTCTTTTTTCACCGTGTCGGTGGTCATAATAGCAGTAGCCGCAGCCTCGTTCCCTTCATAGGAAAGTCCCTCCCGAAGCCTCGGCACAGCCTGTTCAATGGGCTTTAGCGGCAGTACCTGCCCGATAACACCCGTGGAAGCCACAATGACCTCCTCGGGCGATATCCCCAGCGCCTCGCCCGTCAGCCTGCACATTTCCCGTGCCACGTCCTCGCCGCCCGATACGGCAGTGTTTGCATTGCCGGAATTCACAATAACAGCCCTTGCCTTGCCGCCTGTCCTTTCAAGATTCTCCTTTGTAACAATAACGGGCGCACCCTTTACCTTATTGCTTGTATACACTCCCGCAGTATTGCAGACCACATCTGCCATGACCATGGCAATGTCGTTCTTTTTCCCCAAAGGCGAATCGTTCCCGTCGGGAATATTCCCGTTCATGGTCTGCTTTATCCCGCAGTAAACTCCGCTTGCCTTGAAGCCCTTTGCAGCGCAAACGCCGCCGCTTATTACCTTAAATTTTTCCATTTATTATACCTCTTTTCTCAAAAAACGGAGACTGATCCTGTTATAGAATTATCTCGCCATTTGTTATCATTTCAAAAAATTCCTCAATGCTGTCAGCCGTCTTTGTCGTTTCTTCAAACATTGGTTCAACGCCGTTCACCACGCTGCCGTCCCTTATATCCGCGGCATAAAATTCATATTCCCCCGATACGATCATCAGCAAAGGAAAATGATATTTCCACCATTCTGTGACAGCCTCCCTCTCGTCACCCTCAGAGGCTC